>CAXSIB010000650.1:0-2007 GCA_964237095.1 uncultured Actinomycetales bacterium | reverse complement strand
CGTCGGCAGCCGGCCGGCCGGGCGGGTGCCGAGGACGGCGACCGCCCCGCGCTCGGCGGCTTCGCCCGCGAAGTCGTGGCCGTCGGCGTGCTCGCCGAGGCGCGCCACGAACAGGGCGCCGGGGGCGGCCTCGCGGGAGTCGGTGACGACCGGCCCGGTCACCTCGAGGTCGGCCGGGACCGTCGTGGACAGCCGGCCGCCCACCGCCGCCGCGACCGCCGCGAGCGTCATCGCGATCACCGGCCGGACCCCGACGCCGCGGCGGAGCCGACCGCGGCGAGCCGGGCCGCCAGGTGGCCGGCGAGCACGAGGCGGTCGTCGAAGGGCTCCACGACCCCGGCGCGCTCCTGGCCGGTCTCGTGGCCCTTGCCGGCCACGACCACGATGTCGTCGTCGCCGGCCAGCCCGACGGCGGCCGCGATCGCCGCGCCGCGGTCGGCGATCTCCAGCAGCGCGACCGCCCGCTCCGGGGCGTCGGCGAGGGCGTCGCGGGCCCCGGCCAGGACGGCGGCGCGGATCTCGGCCGGGTCCTCCGAGCGGGGGTTGTCGTCGGTGACCACGACCACGTCGGCCGCGAGGGCCGCGACGGCGCCCATCAGCGGGCGCTTGCCCCGGTCCCGGTCGCCGCCCGCGCCGAGCACGACGATCAGGCGGCCGCCGGCGGCGGGGGTCAGCGCGGTCAGCACCGTCTGCAGCGCGGGCGGCTTGTGGGCGTAGTCGACGAGGGCGAGGAACGCCTGCCCGGCCTCGACCCGCTCGAGGCGGCCGGGCACGGCCCGGCACCGGCTCACGCCGTCGATCACCGCCTCGAGGTTGTGTCCCGCGACCGCGAGCCCGACCACGGCGAGCGCGGCGTTGGCGACCTGGAAGTCCCCCGGCAGCGCGATCCGCACCTCGTGGGCGACCCCGTCCGGCCCGCGGAGGGTGAAGCGGCTGCCGCGGCCGTCGGCCTGCGCGGCGGTGACGACCCAGTCCGCGACCCGGGTCGCGGCCGAGCCGGGACGCACCGCGAGCGTGGTCACGTCGACCCCGGCCGCGACGGCGCGGCGGGCGATCGCGACGCCGGCGCCGTCGTCGGGCGGCAGCCCGCCGTCGAGGCAGACGACCGCCGCCGCGGTGTGCCCGGGGGTGAACAGCGTGGCCTTCGCGTCGAGGTAGGCGGCCATCGTCCCGTGGAGGTCGAGGTGGTCACGGCCGAGGTTCGTGAACAGCGCGACCCGGGCGCGCAGGCCGTCGACGCGGCCGAGGACGAGGGCGTGGCTGGACACCTCGACGGCCGCGTCGGTGACCCCCTGCTCGACCATGACCGCCAGCAGGGCATGGAGGTCCGGGGCCTCCGGGGTGGTCAGGGCGGAGGCGACGGGACGGCCGGCGACGCGGGTCCCGGTGGTCCCGACGACCCCCGCCGGGCGGCCCGCGCCGACCAGGCCGGCCTCGAGGAGGTAGGTGACGCTGGTCTTCCCCGACGTGCCGGTGACGGCGACGACGTCCACCACGTCGCACGGGTCGCCGTAGACCCAGGACGCCAGCGCCCCGAGACGGCGGCGGGGGTCCTCGACGACCAGCACCGGCCGGTCCCCCACCGCGCCGGCGGCGACGGCCGCGGCGAGGCGGGCGGCGCCGTCGGGGTCGGTGAGCACGGCGACCGCGCCGGCGGCGACGGCCTGTGCGGCGAAGTCGACGCCGTGGCCGCGGGCGCCGGGCAGGGCCGCGAACAGGTCGCCCGGGCGGACCCGGGACGAGGCGAGCGTCACGCCGGTGACCGCGGTCGCCGGGACGACGCTCGCCGTGTCGGCCCCGCCGGTCGGGAGGGCCTCGGGCCGGAGGTGCTCGGTCGGGAGGTGCAGGCGGGCGGCGACCGCCGCGAGCGTCCGGGCCTCGACGTGGTTCGGGCGGGGTCCGAGGGGCGCCTGGGACGGGAGGGGCGCCTGCTCCCTCACGGCCGACGCCCGGGCGGTGGCGGGGTCGGGTTCGGCGGACACGCCGTCCGACGGTACAGACCGGTGG
>CAXSIB010000649.1:0-2013 GCA_964237095.1 uncultured Actinomycetales bacterium | reverse complement strand
GCCGGCGGCGCCTCCCCGCCGGCCAGCACCCAGGCCGCCTGCCGGGCCGCGCCGAGCGCGACGTACTCCCGCTCGGCGGGGACCTCGACCGTGGTCCCGAACACCGACGGGGCGATCGCCCGGACCGCCGGGGACGCCGTCGCCCCGCCCACCAGCAGGACCCGCTCGACCCGGACCCCCTGCCCGCGCAGGGCCTCCAGCCCGTCGACGAGCCCGCAGAACATCCCCTCGACCGCGGCCCGGGCGACGTTCGCCGGGGTCATCGTCGCCCGGCGCAGCCCGTGCAGGCTGCCGGCCGCGGTGGGCAGGTCCGGCGTGCGCTCACCGTCCAGGTAGGGGAGCAGCGTCAGCCCGGCCGCGCCCTCCGGGGCCGAGAGGGCCAGCGTGGACAGGGCGCCCAGGTCCACGTCGAGCATGGCCGCCGCGGCGGAGAGCACCCGGGCCGCGTTCAGCGTGCACACCAGCGGCAGGTACCCGCCGGTCGCGTCGGCGAAGTTCGCCACGTACCCGCTGGGATCCGCGGCCGGCGCGTCGTGGCGGGCGGACACCACGCCGCTCGTCCCCAGCGACACCACGATGTCCCCGGGTCCGACCCCGAGGCCGAGCGACGCGGCCGCGTTGTCCCCGGTGCCGGGGCCGACGAGGACACCGCCGGCCGTGCGCCCGGCGGCGGCCGCCGGCGCGAGCACCGTCGGCAGCACCGGCAGCGGTTCCCCCGCGTCCCGCCGCAGCGCCAGTCGCAGCAGGTCCTCGTCGTAGGCGCCGGTCGCGGGGTCGAAGTACCCGGTCCCGGACGCGTCGCCCCGGTCGGTGGTCATGGCGACCGGCGGCCGGCCCGGCCCGCCGCCGCGCAGCCGCCAGGTCAGCCAGTCGTGCGGCAGCAGGACCGCCCGCGTGCGCGCGGCGTTCTCAGGCTCGACGCGCGCGAGCCAGCGCAGCTTGGTGATCGTGAACGACGCGACCAGCACGAGGCCGACCCGGGCGACCCACTCCTTCGCCCCGCCGAGCTCGGCGGTGAGGTCGAGGGCGTCCGGGGCGGAGCGGGTGTCGTTCCACAGCAGGGCTTCCCGCACCACCGCGCCGTCCACGTCGAGACACACCATGCCGTGCTGCTGGCCGCCGACCGAGACCGCGGCCACCCGCGGGGTCGCGTCGTCGACGATGCCCGCGCCGAGGCCGTCGGGCAGCGCCGCGGAGGCCTCGACCAGCGCGTCCCACCACACGTCGGGGTGGATCTCGGTGGTGTCCGGGTGCGACGCACGCGACTCCGCCACCACCCGGCCGTCGGCGGCGTCGACCACCACGATCTTCGTCGACTGCGTCGAGGAGTCGATCCCCGCCACCAGCACCGGTGCGTCCGTCATCGGATCCTCATCCCTCGTCGGTCTGCTGCACTGCCGTCGGTCTGCGCCACCACGGACACCGGCGACCGGCGGCCGGACCCCTCGTCACTGGGAGCCGAGGCTCTTCTCCCGCAGTTCCCGGCGTCGCGCCTCGAGGGCGATCAGCTCGGCGAACATCCGGTTGTAGCGGTCGCGGTCCTTGTCGAGGTCGGGCCGCATGCGCTGCAGGACCGCCTTCATCGCCGCGACGCGAGCGCTGACCACGCTCTCCTGCAGCCGTGCGGCCAGGGACTCCCCCCGCTGCACCGACGGCTCGGCCGCGCCGGGCAGGCCCTCGACCGCGAGGGACCTGACCAGCGAGCGCATCCCGTCGTCGGTGGCCGCGTCGAGCAGCATCCGCACCCACTCCGAGGACGCCGCCTGCCCGGCCGCGGAACCGTCCGCCCCCGCCGGGGCGCTGTCCGGGCCGCCGACCGCGCGGACCAGCGCGTACACCGCGGTGTGGGCCGGGTCGAGGAACGAGCCGTCGGGCAGCTGCGCGGACTCCCCCGACAGCAGCAGCGGGCACTGCACGGCGTACTGCAGCAGCTCGTGCTCCACCTGCTGGCGCGGGGTGCGCGGCTCGGGCGGGAACGCCAGCGTGGGCTGACCCCCGGCCGACCCCGCGCCG
>CAXSIB010000648.1:0-2025 GCA_964237095.1 uncultured Actinomycetales bacterium | reverse complement strand
CCTCCGCCGGCCGCGACGGCCGCCGCCGCGGGCGCGGTGTCCCGGCCCACGGCCGCGTCCGGCTCGAGCAGCGCGGCGGGTGCGGGAGAGGTGCTGTCCATGGCGCCGGACGCTACGCGGGAGGTCGGACAGGACCCGCTCGCCGGGACCCCGTCCCCACGGCCGGGGCTGTCGTCGGTGCGGGCCTCTACGCTTCGGGCGTGGCCGACACCGGGAGGAGCAGGGGTGCGCCCGGCACGCTGCGGCTGTTCCGGGTCGCCGGGATCCCGGTCGAGGTGCGCCCGTCCTGGTTCCTCGTCACGGGCGCGATCGCCTTCCTGTTCGCGCCGCAGTTCCGCTCGCGCGACCCCGGCCTCGGGCAGAGCGGGTCCTTCGTCGCGGCGCTGGTGCTGGCCCTGCTGATCTACGCCTCGATCCTGTTGCACGAGATCGCCCACACCCTGGTCGCCCTCCGGTTCGGGCTGCCGGTGCGGGCGATCACCCTGCAGTTCATGGGCGGCGCCTCGGAGATCGAGCGCGAACCGGAGACCCCCTGGCGGGAGTTCGCGGTCGCGGTCGTCGGGCCGCTGGTCTCCCTCGCGATCGGCGGCGCGGCGCTGCTCGCCGACGGGCCGATCGGCGAGGGCCTGGCCAACCTGCTCGTCTTCCAGCTCGCGGTGTCCAACCTGCTCGTCGGCGGCTTCAACCTGCTGCCCGGGCTGCCGCTGGACGGCGGCCGGGTCCTCCGGGCCCTGGTCTGGAAGATCACCGGGAACCCGACGACGGCGACGGCGTTCTGCGCGGGTGCGGGCAAGGTCCTCGCCGTCCTGATCGTCGTGGTGCCGTGGCTCCTGTCCCGGCGCGGTGTGGTGTCGCTCGGCTCGTTGACGCTGCTGTGGCTGTTCTTCCTGGCGGTGTTCATGTGGACCGCGTCGTCGCAGGCGACCGCGCTCGCCCGGCTGCGCTCGCGGCTGCCGTCGGTGGCCGCCCGCGCGCTGGCGCGGCGCGCGGTCCCGGTGCCGGCCGGGATGCCGGTGTCCGAGGCCGTCCGGGCCGCCCAGGAGATGCAGGGCGGGGCGCTCGTCGTCGTCGACCACGACGGCCGGCCGGTGGGGCTGGTGTCGGAGAACGCCGTCGAGGCCACCCCCGAGCACCGCCGGCCCTGGGTCGACATCAGCGACCTGTCCCAGCGGCTCGACCCGGGGCTGCTCGTCTCCACCGGGCTCGCGGGGGAGGAGCTGCTCGCCTTCCTGCGCGGCCGGCCGTCGACGGAGTACCTGGTGGTCGAGCCCGACGGGCGCACCTTCGGCGTGCTCGCCCGCCGCGACGTCGACGCGGCCTTCGCCCGCGCGGCCCGGCCCGCCCGGTGAGCGCCACCACGGCCGACGTCGCGGAGGTCCCGGAGCCCCCCGAGGCGCCTGACCCGTCCGGTGTACGCGCGCTTCTCGACGCACCCGACGCACCCGACCGACCGGCCGGGGCCCCGGCGGCCGGCACGGTCCGGCTGCTCCGCCCCGGCGACCTCGTCCAGCTGACGGACCCCAAGGGCAAGCCGCACACGATCACCCTCGCCGCGGGGAAGCAGTACTTCACCCACCGGGGCTCCATCGCCCACGACGACCTCATCGGCTCACCCGAGGGTGTCGTCGTGTCGACCACCAACGGGGTCGCGCACGTCGCGCTGCGGCCGCTGCTGGAGGACTTCGTCCTGTCGATGCCCCGCGGGGCCACCCCGGTCTACCCGAAGGACGCGGCCGCGATCGTCGGGTTCGCCGACGTCTTCCCGGGGGCGGTGGTGGTCGAGGCCGGGGCCGGGTCCGGGGCGCTCAGCTGCTCGCTGCTGCGTGCGGTCGGCGAGCACGGTCGCGTCGTCTCGGTCGAGCGGCGGCCCGAGTTCGCCGCGGTCGCGCGCACCAACGTCGAGCACTTCTTCGGCACCGTGCCCGCCTGGTGGGACCTCCGCGACGGGGACCTCGTCGACGTCCTGCCCCGCCTCGGCGACGCGACCGTCGACCGTCTCGTGCTGGACATGCTCGCCCCCTGGGA
>CAXSIB010000647.1:0-2026 GCA_964237095.1 uncultured Actinomycetales bacterium | reverse complement strand
CCCGGCCCGGAACCGCGCCTGTCGGGACCCCTGTGTGCCACTCGCCCGTTCCTCTCGTCGCGTCGCCGTCGGGGCGGTCCACCCGCGTCGCGTGCGGCCGCCCTCGGCGATCCTCCCAGCCCGGCGCGGCAGCCGGCCCCGCGCGCGCCCGACCGGACCGCGCGAGCCCGGTCCGGTGACCCTGGGAGACCGCTGGAGATCGTCCGGGCGGCCTCGCATCCTGTCGGCGGCGCGGGCCAGACTCGGCGCATGACCGATCCCACGACCCCCGACCACGCAGCCGCCCCCGGTGCGGCACCGCGGGTCCACCTGGCCGGCAGCCACCGGTCCGCGGTGGCCGGCCTCGACGGCGCCCGCCCCGTCCCGGCGTCGGCGACCGTCGAGGTGACCCTCGTGCTGCGCCGCCGCGCCCCGCTCCCCCGGGCCCTGGTGACCGGCCGTTCGACGGTCGGGGCAGCCGAGCTGGGCGCGTCCTTCGGCGCCGATCCCGACGACCTGGAGACCGTCGCCACGGCGCTGGGGGCCGCCGGGGTCGACGTGGTCCGCACCGACGCCGCGTCGCGGCGGGTGGTCGCGGCGGGCCCGGTCGGGGCGGTGGCCGCCCTCTTCGGGACCGACCTGGTCGAGGCCGCCGACCCCGCCGCCGGGGCCGGCACCGGCGTGCGCCGCTACCGCCACGGCAGCCTGACCATCCCGGCGTCCCTCGCGGGGGTCGTCACCGCGGTGCTCGGCCTCGACGAGCGCCCGCAGGCCCGGACGCGGCACCTGGTCGCCCGCGCCGCCGCCGGCGCCGTCAGCTACACCCCGGTCCAGCTGGCCGCCGTCTACGACTTCCCCGCCGGCGACGGCGCCGGCCGCCACGTCGGGATCGTCGAGCTCGGCGGCGGCTTCGCGCAGAGCGACCTGACGGCCTACTTCGGCGGGCTCGGGCTGCCGACGCCGACCGTCACCGCGGTCGGGGTCGACGGCGGCTCCAACGTCCCCGGCGCGGACCCCGACGGCGCCGACGGCGAGGTCCTGCTCGACATCGAGGTGGTCGGCGCGCTGGTGCCGGCGGCGGCGATCGAGGTCTACTTCGCCCCGAACACCGACCGCGGCTTCCTCGACGCGGTCAGCGACGCCATCCACGCGACCCCGACCCCGGCCGCCGTCAGCATCAGCTGGGGCGGGCCGGAGGACACCTGGACGGCGCAGGCCCGAACGGCGCTGGACGACGCCCTCGCCGACGCCGCGGCGCTCGGGGTGACGGTCACGGCCGCCGCAGGGGACGGCGGCAGCGCCGACGGGACCAGCGACGGCGCCGCCCACGCCGACTTCCCGGCGTCCAGCCCGAACGTCCTGGCCTGCGGGGGGACGTCGCTGCGGGCCGACGCCGGCACCGGCACCGTGCGGAGCGAGGTGGTCTGGTCGGGGCAGGGCGCGACCGGCGGCGGGGTCAGCACCGTCTTCGCGCGCCCGGCGTGGCAGGCCGACGCCGGGGTCCCGGCGCAGGCGGACGGGATCACGACCGGCGGCCGCGGGGTGCCCGACGTCGCCGCGGACGCCGACCCGGCGACGGGGTACGAGGTCCTCATCGACGGCAGCAGCACGGTCATCGGCGGCACCAGCGCCGTGGCCCCGCTGTGGGCCGCCCTGGTGACCCGGCTCGTCGCCGGCGGCGCCGGGGCCGGTACCGGCGGACTGGGGCTGGTCGCGCCGCTGCTCTACGCCGGGGTCGCGCCCGGCGCGGTGCCCGCGGGGTTCCGCGACATCACCAGCGGCACCAACGGCGCCTACTCCGCCGGCCCGGGCTGGGACGCCTGCACCGGGCTCGGCGTCCCCGACGGCACCGCGCTGGCCACCCGCCTGGGCGGGGGCGCGGCCGCGGGCTGAGCGTGGGCTGGGCGGACGGCCGTCACCGGGTGCTGGTCGGCCGCCCCGTCAGGGCACCACGGGGTAGGAGACGTACGCGAACCGGGTGGAGTCCGGCGACCAGCTGTTCACGTTGATCGTGCCCTGGCCGCCGGGGACCCGGATCCGCTCCCGC
>CAXSIB010000646.1:0-2036 GCA_964237095.1 uncultured Actinomycetales bacterium | reverse complement strand
CGGACACCCCCTGGACCGCGAGCCCGATCCGGTGGGCGCCGTCACCGCCTAACGGGGTCATCGGGTCGGCTTGACCGCGCGCCGGCGGCCCCGGTTCGCCGGTTCGCCGGTCGTGTGTGTCGCCCCGGCCGAGCGCGCACCCGGTCGTCGCGGGGGTCGTGGATCAGCTCGGCGAGGCCGAGGGACTCCAGCAGCGGCGGCAGGGACATGCCGAACCGGCCGCGGTAGCCCGACCGCAGGCCGGACCAGCCGCCGACCGGCTCGTCCGGCGACCGGCCCCGCGCCTCGACGCTGCCGTCGGCGGCGGGCTTCTCCTCGTCCGCGGCGCGGAGCGGCACCCGGTCGCCCTGCGCCACCAGCCGCGCGTGCAGGTCCTCGACGGCGCTCACGCCGTACCGCAGCGTCGTCGTGCCCACCTGGCAGACCCGGACGGGCGGGTCGGCGTCGGGGTCCCGGAACACCGTGTACTCCGACGAGCCGGGCGCGGTCGTCGACGCCCACGGGTCCGCCCGCGTGCCGGCGCCCGTCACCGGACGCTCCGGAGCTCACCGGGGACCCCGACGACCGTCGCGGTGGCGCGCTGGCTCATCCCCCGGGACGGTGGACCGGCCACCCCCGGAAGGACAGACCTCGCCGAGCCCGGGGTCAGCGGGTGGCGCGCCGTTCCCAGACGGCCAGGGAGGTCACCGAGGCCACCACGAGGGCGGCGCCGAGCCACTGGCTCGCGTCGAGGTGAGCGTGCAGGAACAGCACCCCGAGGACCGCGCCGGTGACCGGGTAGGCCAGCTCGGCGATCGTCGCGCGGGTCGCGGCCGTGCACCGCAGCCCGGCGTAGTAGAGCTCGAGGGCGAGCAGCCCGGGGATCCAGGCGAGCCCCGCGACCGGCAGCAGGTCCGACCGGTCGACGGTGAAGCCGGCCCCGGTGAGCACGACGATGACCGCGGCCGTCGGCAGGCCGATCGCGTACCGGAGCGTCGTCACGTCGCGGGCGGGCATCTCCGCGCCGACGATCCGCCCGAGCACGGTGCCGGCCCCCCACAGGGCGGCGGCGCCGAGACCGAGCAGCGCCGGGGTCGCCGCGTGGACGCTGACGTCCGTCGGGTGCGCGAACGTCAGCAGCCACACCCCGGCGAGGGCGGGCACGCAGAACACCGCGAACAGCCGCCGCGGCCGCTCGTGCAGCAGCAGCGCGGCCAGGGCGATCGCGACGAGCGGCTGGGTCTGCTGCAGGACCACCGGGGCCACCGCGTCCCCGGTCGCGAACGCCTTGGTGAACAGGACGGTCGCGGTGGCGGAGGCGCCGGCCCCGATCCCGAGCACCGCCAGCTTCGCGCGCCAGGAGCAGCGCGCCAGCGCCCGCAGCGCCGACGGCAGCAGTGGCAGCAGGACGACGAGGGCGAGCGCGTGCTCGGCGAAGACCAGCGTGGCCGGGGCGAGGTGGCCGGACAGCGGCTTGCGCAGCAGCCCGTCGACGCCCCAGGTCGCGGCGGCGAGCGCGACGAGCCAGGTGCGGTCGACCCGCCCCCGCCGGTCGGTCACGGGCGCGGTCGGTGCCGGCAGGGTCGTGTCGAGGACAGCGGCGGACGGCATCGCCCAAACGTAGGGGGGCGCCGGTGCGTCCGGCGAGCCGGGCCGGTCCGGCTACGGTCGGCGCGTGCTGACCGGCGGAGCCGTCGTCCTGGGACGCGGCCGGGCCGGGACCGCGGTCGCCGCGGCGCTGTCGGCCACCGGGGCCGCGGTCACCGTCCTGGGTCGGGACACCGACGTGGCCGCGCAGGCCCGACTGTGCGCGGCGGCGGACGTCGTCGTGCTCGCGGTCGCCGACGACGCCCTGGGCGCGCTCGCGGCGGCGCTCGGCGAGCACGGCGCCTTCGCGCCCGGCCAGCTCGTCGTCCACCTCGCCGGGTCCCGCGGGCTGGCGGTCCTCAGCCCCGCGGCGGCCGCCGGCGCCCGGGTCGCGGCCGTCCACCCGGCGATGGCGCTCGCGGGCGGGATCGGCGACCTCGCCCGCCTTCGCGGGGCCGCGGTCGGCGTCA
>CAXSIB010000645.1:0-2044 GCA_964237095.1 uncultured Actinomycetales bacterium | reverse complement strand
GGTCGCAGCCGCGGCGGCCGGAGCCGTGGCGGCCGGCCGTGCGCCGATCGGGGCGGTGGGGGCAGGCCCGGCGGGGGCGGGGACGCCACCGCCGGCGGCTGCTGGCCGCGGTCATGTGGCTGGTCCTCGTCGCCTACCTGATCGGTCTCGCGCGCCACGGCGACGGGTACGAGCCGTTCGTCGACGGCGGGCTCGGCCCCCTGAGCGAGATCCTGCCGGCCCTGGTGTGCTGGGCGGCGCTCCCTGCCGCGACCGGGCGGCGCCGGGAGGTCGGCTGCCTCGCGGCGGCGGTGACCTGCTACGCGGCCGGGAACATCCCGTTCGTCATCGCCTACTCCCACGGGACCGCGCCCCCGCTGGCGTCGGCGGCCAACGCGGCGTTCGGGTGTCTCTACCCGCTGGTGCTGGCCGCGATCGTGCTGGCCGTCCGCCGGGAGCACCGCGACGCCCGTGGGGCGGTGCTGCTCGACGGCCTCCTCGGCGGGCTGGCGGCCGCGGCGGTCCTCGCGGTCCTGCTGAACAGCCTGTTCACCGCCGGCGGCGGCACCGCGTGGGTGGCCGCCGTCGCCTTCCTGTTCCCGGAGTGCGACCTGCTCCTGTTGGCCGCCGTGGTGGGGGTCCTCGCCCTGGACGGCCGGCGCACCCCGCGGCACTGGCTGCCCCTGCTGGCCGGGCTGCTCGTCTTCGCCGGTGTCGACATCACCTACTCCCTGCTGGTCTCCGAGAGCCGGTACACGATCGGGACCCCCCTGGACGGGCTGTGGTCGCTCGGGCTGGCCGTGATGAGCACCTGGGGGTGGGCGCCGGCCCGTGCCGCCGACTCCCCGCGCGGCGGCCGGCCCGCGGTGGCCCTGGCCGTCCCGGCCGTCGCGACCGCCGCGTGCCTGGCCGTCCTGGTCGCCGCGACCCGGACCCACGTGTCGACCACCGCGGTCGCCCTGGCCACCGTGACCCTCCTGGTCGGCGCCGGGCGGACCCAGCTCGCGTTCCGCGGGCTGCGCCGCCTCGCCGACCTCCGCCGGCAGGCGACGAGCGACGACCTCACCGGGCTGCCCAACCGGCGGGCGTTCTACGCCCGGGTCACCACCGAGCTCGCCGGGCCGCCCGCCCGGCGGGCGCTGCTGCTGCTCGACCTCGACCGGTTCAAGGAGGTCAACGACAGCCTCGGGCACCACGTCGGGGACCAGCTCCTCGTCGAGGTCGGGGCGCGGCTCGGCGCGGAGCTGCGCGGGGGCGACCTCCTGGCCCGCCTGGGAGGCGACGAGTTCGCGGTGCTGCTCACCGGCGTCGACCAGGCGGAGGCGGTCGCCGTGGCCGTCAAGCTCCGCGCCGCGCTGGCCGAGCCCTTCACCCTGGAGGGCATCGCCCTCGGCACCGACGCCAGCATCGGCATCGCCCTCACCCCGGACCACGGCAGCGACATCAGCCTGCTGCTCCGCCGCGCCGACGTCGCGATGTACCGGGCGAAGAAGGCCGCCGACGGCCCGCGGGTCTACACGGGCAGCGACGACGCCCACGGCGACACCCGGCTGCGGACCGTCCAGGAGCTGCGGACCGCGCTCGCCGAGGACCAGCTCGTCCTGCACTACCAGCCGAAGGTCGACCTGGCCGACGGCGGCGTCCACGGCGTGGAGGCCCTGGTCCGCTGGGACCACCCGACCCGCGGCCTGCTGTACCCCGACAGCTTCCTCACCCTCGTCGAGGAGGCCGGGCTCATGCGGGCCATGACCCGCTGCGTGCTGGCCGAGGCCCTCGACCAGGCCGCCCGGTGGCGGGCCGCGGGCCGGCCGCTCACGGTCGCGGTCAACCTGTCGGCGAGCGCCCTCGTGGACACCTGCCTGCCCGAGCAGGTGCTCGCGGCGCTGACCGCGCGCGGGCTGCCCGCCGCGGCCCTGCAGCTGGAGATCACCGAGGAGTTCCTCATGGGCGACCGCGACCGGGCCCGGTCCGTGCTGACCCGCCTCCGCGACCACGGGGTCCAGATCTCCATCGACGACTTCGGCACCGGCTACAGCTCGCTGGCCTACCTGCGCGACCTGCCCGT
>CAXSIB010000644.1:0-2047 GCA_964237095.1 uncultured Actinomycetales bacterium | reverse complement strand
TGTCCGGCCGGCGTCCGGTCGACCGCGGTCGACCGGACGCAAGGTGCCTCAGACCTGGTGGCGGGCCTCGACGATGGCGCCGACGAGGCCGGAGGCGCCGAAGCGGAACAGCTCGGGGGTCAGCCAGGCCGGGCCGGCCACCGCCGCGACCAGGTCGAGGTACCCCAGCGCGGCCGCGGCGGTGCGGATGCCGCCGGCGGGCTTCACCCCGCGCAGCTCGCCGGTCCGCTCCCGCCAGGTGGCCACCGCCGCCAGCAGCAGGGCGGTCGCCGCCGGGGTGGCCGCGGGGACCGACTTGCCCGTGGACGTCTTGAGGAAGTCCGCCCCGCCGAGCAGCGCGACCCAGGACGCCGCCCACATCACCCCGGGGTCACCCAGCTCCCCGGTCTCCAGGATCACCTTGAGCCGGGCACGGTCCGGCCCGCGGCCGCACAGCTCGCGGACGTCGACCACCGCCTGCAGGACGTCGGCGATCCGGCCCTCCAGGAACGCGCCGCGGTCGATGACCATGTCGATCTCGGTGGCGCCCGCCCGCAGCGCGTGCTCGACCTCGGCGAGGCGGACCGGGCGCGGCGAGCGGCCCGACGGGAACGCCCCCGCGACGCTCGCGACCTCGAGGCGACCGGTCGCGCCGAGGTCGGCCAGGGCGTCGACCGCCGCGGGCACCAGGTCCGGGTAGACGCACAGCGCGGCGACGTTCGGGGCACCGGCGTCGTCGGGGTCCGGGCGGACGCCGAGCGCGGCCAGGGCGCGGACCCGGGTCGCGGTGTCGGTGCCCTCCAGCGTGGTCAGGTCGACCATCGACAGGGCGAGGTCGAGGCGCTCGCGCGTCACCGGCCCGGCGGCCGCGGCGTCCACCACCACCGGCCCGGGCAGCGGCACCGTCGCCAGGAAGTCCCGCAGGGACGCCCCGTCGCGGGCGGCGGTCGCCAGCTCGCCCGTGAGCGGGGCGAGTGCCGCCCGCCCGCCGCGGGCCGCCGGGGCTGCCGGGTCCGACCGGCCTGACGCCGGGCCGGCGGCAGTGTCGACCGCGGTCACAGGACGGGCAGCAGGAGGTCCCGCTCGAAGGCGGTCACCTGGGCCCGGTAGCCGTCCCACTCCGAGCGCTTGTTGCGCAGGACGTAGTCGAAGACGTGCTCCCCGAGGGTCTCCGCGACCAGCTCGGAGGACTCCATCGCGGTGATCGCCTCGGCGAGGGAGGACGGCAGCGGCTCGATCCCCATCGACGCCCGCTCCGCGTCGGTCAGCGCCCACACGTTGTCCTCGGCGCCCTCGGGCAGCTCGTAGTCCTCCTCGATGCCCTTCAGCCCGGCCGCGAGGATCACCGCGAACGCCAGGTACGGGTTCGCCGCGGAGTCCAGCGAGCGGACCTCGGCGCGCGTCGAGTGGCCCTTGTGCGGCTTGTACATCGGCACCCGGACGAGCGCCGAGCGGTTGTCGTGGCCCCAGCACACGTACGCCGGGGCCTCCCCGCCGCCCCACAGCCGCTTGTAGGAGTTCACCCACTGGTTGGTGACCGCGGTGATCTCCCGCGCGTGGCGCAGCAGGCCCGCGATGAAGGACCGGCCGATCGCCGACAGGTGGTAGGGCGCGTCGGCGGCGAAGAACGCGTTGCGGTCGCCCTCGAACAGCGAGACGTGGGTGTGCATCCCGGAGCCGGGCCACTGCGTGAAGGGCTTCGGCATGAACGACGCCCAGAGGTCCTGCTGCAGCGCGACCTCCTTCACCACCGTCCGGAACGTCATGATGTTGTCCGCGGTGGACAGGGCGTCGGCGTAGCGCAGGTCGATCTCCTGCTGGCCCGGCGCGACCTCGTGGTGGCTGAACTCCACCGAGATGCCCATCGACTCCAGCATGAGGATGGCCTGGCGGCGGAAGTCGTGGCCGCTGCCGACCGGGGTGTGGTCGAAGTACCCGGCGTGGTCGACGGGCTCGGGCTCCCCGGACCCGATCGAGGCCCCCTTGAAGAGGAAGAACTCGATCTCCGGGTGCGTGTAGAAGGTGAACCCGCGCTCCGCGGCCCGCAGCAGGGTCCGCTTCAGGACGT
>CAXSIB010000643.1:0-2049 GCA_964237095.1 uncultured Actinomycetales bacterium | reverse complement strand
ACGCCGCCGGCCGCGACGACCGACCCCGGCTCCGCTGTCCCGCCGGCGGACGGACGCAACCACGGCGAACCGGCGGAGAGCCCCGCCGCCCGGGCCGGGGAGGGCGCCGGCCGCGCGGCTCTCGCGGACGGTCTGTCGAGGGATCCCGCGGTGACGGTCGCCCGGGGTGTGTCGCCTGCGGCCGCGCGTGACGGCGTCGGGGTGGAGCCGGACCCGGCCGGGATGTCGGCCGCGGCCGCGAGGGGCGGCGGCGGGACCGGGGTGGCCGGTGGGACCGGCGTGGCCGCGAGGTGCAGCGGCGGCGCGGCGAGGGTCCCCGACGAGGACGGCAGGAGCCGGACCGGTCCCGAGCCCAGCAGCGCCAGCGGATCGAGGTAGCGCCGCGGGGTCGAGCCGTCCGCGTAGGCGCCCCAGCGAAGGCACGTCCGCGGCGCACACAGCTGCGGGAGCGTGGCCACCGTCCCGATCGCGGATCCGGCCGCGACCACCTCGCCCGCGTGGACCAGGAGAAGGACCGGCTGGTAGGTCGTGCTGATCGTGCCGTGGTCGACGGTCACCGTCGGGATCCCGGCGACGTACCCGCTGAACGCGACCGTCCCCGGACCGGCGGCCTCGACCTCCTGACCCGCGACCGCCAGCAGATCGACCCCCCGCCGCCCCGGCGCGTAGGGCCCCGCCGGTGCGGTGAAGCCCCCGAGCACGGTCGGGCGCGGTTGCAGTGGCCACTGCCACCCGGTGTCCCGGGTCGGGAGCGCTAGTACCGGCACGGACCCGACCGCTGACCGCGTCACCGTCGGCGACAGCGCCGGCAACGCCGCCGTCGGCGACCCGAGAAGCGGGGTCGAGGCCGTGGCCGGCAGTGCCGGCCCCACGGCCACCCCCAGTCCGACGACCAGGCCGATGCCCACGACCTGACCGGCGACGCGGGCGACGCCCGCCCGGACGGCGTACGGCGGCCGGTCGCCCGTGACCACAGGGCCGGTTCCGCCCGGCGTGGGGGAGCCGCCGCGGCCGCCGGGTCCGGCTGGTCGAGCCGGGGTCGGGTGGCCGTCGGACGGGTGCCGTTGGGGCCGGGGTCGGGTCATGGGTGCACTCCACCGCGGGCGCTCGCCGCCGCCCAGCGGCCGGTACCGACCGGGGGACAGCGGTCCCTCCGGGACCCACCTGTGGACAACCGCGCCGCCCGGGTGGGGGGACGGCCTCGGTCAGGGCCCGGGTGGGGGGACGGCCTCGGTTACCATCGGGACATCCGGGTCCGCCCGGAAATTCGCACGCCGCAGGCCGCACGGTCCCCGGACCGCCCGGCCGTCGTCCTCCCGGTCCCCGGGCCCGCCCTCACCGGCGGTCCTCCCGAGGTCGGACGGAGCGGCGTCAGGCGTCCCCGCACCGCGGGGACGGACAACCGGAACCCCGGCCGCTCGCGGTCCGGGGCCAAGAGGGTGCGCACCGCACCCGAGGAGGTCGCGGCCCATGGCCGTCGTCACCATCCGTCAGCTGCTCGAGAGCGGCGTCCACTTCGGTCACCAGACCCGTCGGTGGAACCCGAAGATGAAGCGCTTCATCTTCGCCGAGCGCAACGGCATCTACATCATCGACCTCCAGAAGTCGCTGGGGTACATCGACTCCGCCTTCGAGTTCGTGAAGGAGACCGTCGCCCACGGCGGCACGATCCTCTACGTCGGCACCAAGAAGCAGGCGCAGGAGGCCATCGAGTCCGAGGCCCAGCGCGTCGGCATGCCGTTCGTCAACCAGCGCTGGCTCGGCGGCATGCTCACCAACTTCCAGACGGTGAGCAAGCGGATCCAGCGGCTCAAGGAGCTCGAGGAGTTCGACTTCGCCGACACCAGCAAGGGCCTGACCAAGAAGGAGCTCCTGCACCTGTCGCGGGAGAAGGAGAAGCTGGGCCGCACCCTCGGCGGCATCCGCGACATGGGCAAGGTGCCCTCGGCGGTCTGGATCGTCGACACCAAGAAGGAGCACCTCGCCGTCGACGAGGCCCGCAAGCTGGGCATCCCGATCGTGGCCGTGCTGGACACCAACTGCGACCCC
>CAXSIB010000642.1:0-2056 GCA_964237095.1 uncultured Actinomycetales bacterium | reverse complement strand
GGCGAGGCGCAGCTCGAGCAGGACCCGCTCGGCGTGGCGGGCGCCCGGGTCCAGGACCTCCCGGGCCTGCGCGGGCGTCCCCGGCCCGGACACCCCGGGTACGCCCGCGGCGAGCGCCCGCGCCCAGGCGGCGGGGTGCTTGCGGTTCCACCAGCGGACCCCGCCGACGTGGGAGTGCGCGCCGGGTCCGACGCCCCACCAGGTGCCGCCGGTCCAGTAGAGGAGGTTGTGCCGGCACCGGTCGGCCGGCGTGCGGGCCCAGTTGGACACCTCGTACCAGTCGAAGCCGGCGGCCGACAGCGCCGTGTCGACCTGCTCGTACCGGTCGGCGAGGACGTCGTCGTCGGGCATCGGGAGCTCGCCGCGGCGGATCCGGGCGGCGAGGCGGGTGCCGTCCTCGACGATCAGCGCGTACGCGGAGACGTGGTCGGCGCCGCAGTCGAGGACCGCGTCGAGGGCGGCGTCGAGGTCGGCCGGGGTTTCCCCCGGGGTGCCGTAGATCAGGTCGACGCTCACCGAGGCGAACCCCGCGGCGTGGGCCTGGGCGACGACCCGGCCGGCGCGGCCGGGGGTGTGCCGGCGGTCGAGGGTGGCCAGCACGTGCGGCGCGACGGCCTGCATCCCCACCGAGAGGCGGGTGAAGCCTGCTTCGAGCAGCCCGTCGAGGGTGACCGGGTCGAGGTTCTCGGGGTTGCCCTCGGTGGTGACCTCGGCGTCGGGGGCGAGCCCGAAGCGCGCCCGGATGCCGTCGACGAAGCGGCCGAGGTCGGCGGGCGGGAGCAGTGTCGGGGTGCCGCCGCCGAGGAACACCGTCGAGACCGGCGGCGGGCGGGTGCCGCCGGCGGTGAGCACGCGGCGGGCGAGGTCGAGCTCGCTGACCGCGGCGTCGGCCCAGGTCGCCCGGTCGGCACCCGGGGGCGCGTCCGCGCCGCCGAGCTCGAACGCCGTGTAGGTGTTGAAGTCGCAGTACCCGCAGCGGGTCGTGCAGTACGGGACGTGCGCGTAGACCCCGAACGGCGTGGTGGCCACGTCGGCCAGCGCCGCCGGCGGCAGCGCGCCGTCGGCCGGGACGGCCTCGCCGTCGGGTAGCACGGACGGCATCAGCGGCCCCCCGACCGGGGACGGGCCGTCACTCGGGGAAGGCCTCGTCCTTGGGCAGCTGCAGCTCGTCGCGCGGGAGCTCCTCGACGTTGACGTCGCGGAAGGTGAGGACCTTCACGTTGCGGACGAACCGGGCCTGGCGGTACATGTCCCACACCCAGGCGTCGGACATCGTGACCTCGAAGAAGGTCTCCGCGCCGTCGGAGCGCACGTCGAGCTTCACGTCGTTGGTCAGGTAGAAGCGGCGGTCGGTCTCCACCACGTACTTGAACAGCCGCACGACGTCGCGGTACTCGCGGTAGAGCTGGAGCTCCATCTCGGTCTCGTACCGCTCGAGGTCCTCCGCGCTCATGCCGTGCTCACCGCAGGACCGCCGCGGATGCCGTCGTCGCCACGCGGCCATCATGGCCCGCCGGGCCTCCCCGCCCGGCCTCCCGGGCCCAGGTGCCCTGTCCGGCTTCGCGGACCCTGCTGCCCTGTCCGGCTTCGCGGACGTTCACGAACCGGCGCCGGTGCTCGGGGCACGGCCCGTGCAGGTCGAGGGCGACCTGGTGGTCGGCGGTGCAGTAGCCCTTGTGGACGTCGAAGCCGTAGCGCGGGTGCTCGGCGTGCAGCGCGGTCATGATCCGGTCGCGGGTCACCTTGGCGACCACCGACGCCGCCGCGACACAGGCCACCACCTTGTCGCCCTTCCAGACGGCCAGGTTCGGGACGCCGGCACCGTCGACGCGGAAGCCGTCGGAGATCAGGTAGGCGGGCCGGTCGGGGAGCTTCGCGAGCGCGCGGCGCAGCGCGGTGATGTCGGCGACGTGCATGCCGAGGCGGTCGCACTCGGGGGCCTCGATGGCCACCACCGACCAGCCGAGCGCCCGCCGCACGACCTCGCCGTAGACCCGCTCGCGGGCCGCCGGCGTCAGCAGCTTGGAGTCCGCCAGGCCGGGCACCCGGCCCCGGG
>CAXSIB010000641.1:0-2058 GCA_964237095.1 uncultured Actinomycetales bacterium | reverse complement strand
GCGTCCTCGTCGGCCTCCCGCTCGACCGCGAACCGCGTGGCCGCGACGACCGGCCGCAGCAGCGGGTCGGCGGCGGCGGCCAGGCGCACGGCGATGAGGCTGAAGTGGTGATGGCGCCGGAGGTGGGCGCGCTCGTGGGCGAGGACCGCGTCCCGCTCGCCCGGGCCGAGGCTCGCCCACATCCCGGTCGACACGACGACCTGCCCGTGCAGCCCGACCACCGCGAACGCGTGCGGCCGGTCGTCGTCGACCAGGCGGACGCCGTCGGGTCGCGACGGCAGGAGCCGGCAGGTGCGCTGGGTGTCGACGACGTCGCGCCCGAGGCGCACGGCCCGGTGCAGCGCGGCGGCGCCCAGCGCCCCGGCGACGATCCCGACGGCCAGCCCGACCGGCACCGGGACGTCCCGGAACGAGGTCGGCAGCGCCCGCACCGACAGCCTCGCGGCGGCGGCGACGTCGTCGATGCGCGCCAGCACCACGACCGCGAACCCGGCCAGCGCGACCAGCGTGGACCCGGCGACCAGCACGGCGGTCACCGGGACGAGCCGCACCGCGACCCACCCGCCGGACCGCCGGGACAGCACCGGTCCGAGGACGCCGAGGGCGACGCTGGCCACCAGCGGGAGGGCCAGGGCGAAGATCACCGCGCGGGCCGGGCCCGGTCCGGGGCGGGGTCGCCCACCCGGCCCGGGACACCTTCCGCCCCGCCGGCCTCGCGGCCGCCCGTGTCGGTGTCGGTGTCGGTGTCGCCGAGCAGGCGGGCGATGCGGGCCTCGTCGTCGGGGCTGAGGCCGGCGACGAACTGGGCCAGGGCCCCCTCGCGGTCCGGGGCGGACGCGAGCAGGCGGTGCATCCGCCGGGCCGTCGACGTGGCGACCACGGTGCCGCTGTCGCCGACCACGGAGTAGCGGACCGTCCGGCCGGCACGCGCGTGGGCCAGGACACCCCGGGTGCTCAGCCGGGTGAGCGTCGTCACGACCGTCGTGTACGCCAGCGCCGGGTCGACCGCGGCGATCACCTCGGCGGCGGTCGCGCCATCGGTCCCGGTGCCGGCGACGGCGTCGTAGACCGCCTGTTCCAGGCCTCCGGGGGAGCGGCGGACAGCGGGCGGGGTGTGCACCTGTCGACGGTACCCAACCCGGCCGCCCCAGCCCTGCTCCGTCCCCGTCCGATCCGCCGTCCCGGAGCTGTCCCGGGACCACTCCCGCGGTCCGGCGCCGCCGCAGATGAGAGGGCTCTCAGCCGGCGAGGTGCATGCGACCGGGTCCTGGCTACCGTTGACGCAGTAGTCGAGCGGGGTGGCCGGACGTCGGCCGGCCCGGCCCGGCGGAGCCTGCTGACACCGCTGTCCGGGCACGACGACCACCTCCGGAGGAACGCGCGTGATCGAGGCCCGGGGTCTCAGCAAGCAGTACGGCGACAAGCTGGCCGTGGACGACCTGTCGTTCACGGTCCAGCCCGGGATGGTCACGGGCTTCCTGGGGCCGAACGGAGCCGGGAAGTCCACGACCATGCGGATGATGGTCGGCCTGGACGCGCCGACGTCCGGGTCGGTGACGGTGGACGGGAAGCGGTTCGCCGACCACCTCGCGCCGCTGCACGAGGTCGGGGCGCTGCTCGAGGCGCGGGCGATCCACCCGGGCCGGTCGGCGCGCAACCACCTGCGGGTGCTGGCCGCGACGAGCGGGATCAGCGCCCGCCGGGTGGAGGCGGTCATCGACATGGTCGGGCTGCGCGAGGTCGCCGACCGCCGCGTCGGCGCGTTCTCCCTCGGCATGGGGCAGCGGCTCGGGGTGGCCGCGGCGCTGCTCGGCGACCCGGGGACCCTGATCCTCGACGAGCCCGTCAACGGCCTGGACCTCGACGGCATCCGGTGGATCCGGGCGCTGCTGAAGGGCCTCGCCGCCGAGGGGCGCACGGTCTTCCTGTCCTCGCACCTGATGAGCGAGATGGCGGTGACCGCGGACCACGTGATCGTCGTCGGCAAGGGCCGGCTGCTGCGGGACCAGCCGATGGCGGCGTTCATCGACGACGCGTCGGTGGAGACGGTCCGGGTGC
>CAXSIB010000640.1:0-2058 GCA_964237095.1 uncultured Actinomycetales bacterium | reverse complement strand
CCCGGTGCCGTAGTCGTCGAGGTGGACCCCGATCCCGGCGGACTTCAGCACGTTGAGCCCCTCGGCGACGGTGCCGTCCTCCGGCAGGTGCTCGTGCTCGGTGATCTCCACGTCGAGCAGCGCCGGTTCGATGTCCGCGTCGTGGAGCTCGGCGAGGATGGTCTGCGCGATGAGGGGGTCGAGGAGGCTGGACCGCGTCAGGTTCACGCTGACGGGGACGAGGGGGTGGCCCTCCTCGCGCCACCGGACGAGCTGGCCGACGACCTGGTGGAGGACGGCGGCGTCGAGCTCGGAGTCCAGCCCGCTGGCGTTCACCAGCTCCAGGAAGTCGGCCGGGTTCAGCAGCCCGTGCTCCGGGTGCTGCCAGCGGACCAGGGCCTCGGCGCCGATCACGATGCCGGAGACCAGCTCCACCAGCGGCTGGTAGTGCACGACGAGCTGGCCGACGTCGGGCGTGGTCCGGCCGAGCAGCTGGCGCACCTCCCCGGTCAGGGTGAAGCGGTGCGCCATGTCGACGCGCATCTGCGGGCGGAACGTGACGGTGGTGTCCCGCCCGGCCGCCTTGGCCGCGTACATCGCGACGTCGGCCCGGGTGACGAGGTCGGACAGGCTCGCCCCCGGCTGGGGCGGGGCGACCCCGACGCTGGCGCTCACCGAGAGGGTGAGGACCCCGAGGTCCACCGGGTGCCGGAGGGCCTCCAGGAGGTCCACGGCGATGGCGTCGGCGTCCGCCGGGCCGGCCAGGACGACGAACTCGTCACCGCCGAGACGGGCGACGACCCCCCGGTCGGCGGTCGCCTCGAGGAGGCGGTCGCGGATGAGCAGCAGCAGCGCGTCGCCGACGTCGTGGCCGTGCACGTCGTTGACCTGCTTGAACTCGTCGATGTCGACCAGCAGGAGGCTCCACCCGGCCGGGGGGCGGCCCTCCGCGAACGCGCGGGCGAGCCCGCGTCGGTTCGGCAGGTCGGTGAGGGTGTCGTGCTCGGCGAGGTGCTCGGTGTCGCGCAGTGCGGTGCCGCCCCGGACCAGGCACAGCCCCGCGACGAGCGACCCGGTGACGAGGAAGACGGCGGTCGGCAGGCCCTCCACGCCGGTCGCGCGGGACACGCTCCACAGGGCGACCGGGACCACGACCAGCGGCAGCAGGCCGAGGAACGCCGCGGACGGCGGCCGGCGGACGAAGGTCCCGGGGTCGAAGAGACTGACCATGGTCGGGTGCAGGGCGGCGGCCCCGAACAGCAGGACGCACAGGATCCCGAGGACCTGGTCCTGGTCACCCGGCAGCGCGAGGCGGTGGCCGCCGACGTGGGCGAACAGGTCGTAGAGGATGGTCGCCACCGCGGCGGCCAGACCCACCTGCAGGGCCGGGTGCAGCCGGGCGTGGACCACCGCGACCCGCAGCAGCAGACCGGCCAGGGCCACGTCGATCGTGGGGACCACCAGCGAGGAGCCGGCGCGGCTGGTGCTCGACGACGTCGCGACCGCGATCACCTGCACGAGCACGAGCGCGAGCACGGTGGCGATGACCAGCAGGTCGATGAAGCCCCCGCTCCCCCCGCGCCCGGCCCGCGGGCCCCGCGACCGCACGACCAGCACCAGGGTCACCGCGACCGCGACGGCCTGACCGGCGCTGACCAGGACCGTCGTCGGCGGGGAGATCCGGTGCTCGACCTGGGTGAGGGTGGTCCCGACGGCCCAGAGGGCGAGCATCACCGCCACGAGGAGCCAGGGGAGGACCGGACGCGGCCGGTGGCGGAGCATCCCGACCACGACCAGCGCGACCGAGCCCCAGGCGGCCACGGTGATGAGCGGTGATCGCAGGGCGGGGAGGTCGAGCGCCAGCAGCGACGCGGTCGCCGAGACGGCGACGGCGGTCCACGCCGGGACCGACGCGCGCGCCGGGGCGGCGGGGCGCGACAGGACGGTCATGCCCGACCATCGGCCGCCGCCGCCCGCACTGAAGTGATCCGACGATCCCGCTGCCCGCTGCCCGCTGCGGCTGCCGGCCCGGGCGGCCGGTCCCGCCGCCGGCGTCGGCCACGCCCGCGGGCTACGCCC
>CAXSIB010000639.1:0-2059 GCA_964237095.1 uncultured Actinomycetales bacterium | reverse complement strand
GCCCCGGGTCGGGGTCGCCGGTGGAGGAGACGCCGACGACGAGGTCCCCGCGGCGGGCGACGGCCGGGGTCCGGGCGGTGCCGGCGCCGACCTCGGCGGCCGTGACGCACCAGACGCGGGCGTCGCGGGCGGCGGCCGCGAGCGCGGTGTCGGTCGCGCGGTCCCCGGTGGCGGTGTGCACGAGCCAAGCTCCGGCGACGTCCGCGGCCGACGCCTCCCGCGGCTGCCACCGCACCCGGCCGCCGTCGACGAGGTCGCGCAGGTCCTCACACAGGTCGGGGGCGACGACGAGGACGTCGGCCCCGTCGTCGAGGCAGCCGGCGGCACGGCGGGCGGCGACGGGCCCCCCGCCGGCGACCAGCACCCGCCGGCCGGCGAGGTCCAGGTGCAGCGGGTAGGTCATCGGCTCGACCCCCCTCGGGCACCCGGCGTCGGACCCCTCCGGCCGGCCCCTGGCCCGCCGATCCGCTGCGCCCGACCGTAGGAACGTCGCATGACCGCCATGCGTTCGGCGCGTTTCGGCCGCGTTACGCAGATCTGTCGGTCCCCGGTCGGGCCCCGGTCGGCGGACCTCTCGGCGACCCGGACCGGTCGAGAGGTCCTCGTTCCACGGTCGTTACACCGCCGCCCGCGCCGGCAACCGTCCCGAAACACCGGGTCAGCCAGGGTGTGAGCGTGCCGTCCTCCGCCGTGTTCCTGCAGGGCACCTTCGACTTCGCCGGCAGCGGGCTGCACTTCCCACAGCCGCTGGACCCGTCGCTCGTCTACACCGTGCCCGACGGGGTGACCGGGCAGGTCGTGTACCTCCGGGCCGGCAACTCCGCACCGGAGCTGCTGGTCCTCTCCCTGGTCCGCGACGGCACCGCGGTGCGGCTGTTCCCGGTGGGGGCCCGGGGTGACGTCCACGTGCCGCTCCGGGTGGTCGACGACCTCCCTCCGGGCACGGTGGTCTCGATCTCCGTCGCGGCGCCCGACGGGGTCAAGGGCACGGTCGTCGTCGACTTGGGCCTCGTGGAGGTCTGAGGCGTGACCACCCTCGTGGAGGCCCGGCCCGGGAGCCGGCCAGGGGAGCCCCGGCGCCTCGTCGTGGTCGGGAACGGGATGGCCGGGGTCCGTACGGTCGAGGAGATCCTCGCCCGCGGCGGCGCCGAGCGGTTCGCGGTCTCGGTGTTCGGCGACGAGCCCTACGGCAACTACAACCGGATCCTCCTGTCCCACCTGCTGTCCGGCGAGGAGGCCGAGGAGTCGATCTACCTCAACCCGACCGACTGGTACGTCGACCACGGGATCGACCTGCGCGCGGGGGTCCGGGTCGTGCGGCTCGACCCGTGGGCGAAGGAGGTCGTCGGCAGCGACGGCTCGGTGACCGGCTACGACGTGCTCGTGCTGGCCACGGGCTCCCGCTCGGCGATGCCGCCGATCACCAACCTGACCGGGCCCTCCGGGTCGTTCCTGCCCGGCGTGCGGGGATTCCGCACCCTGGACGACACCCGCTCGATGGTGGCCGACGCCCGCACCCAGGCGCAGGCGGGCGGCGCGGCCGTCGTCATCGGTGGCGGCCTGCTCGGCCTCGAGGCGGCCCGCGGCCTGCAGTCCCACGGGCTGTCCGTCACCGTCGTCCACGCCGCTGCGCACCTGCTGAACCAGCAGCTCGACGCGGAGGGCGGCGCCGTCCTGCGCCGGGCCATCGAGGGTCTCGGCATCGAGGTGCTGACGGGGGCCCGGACCACCGCACTGGTGGGCGCCGACCACGTCGAGGCGGTGCTGCTCGCGGACGGCAGCCGCCTGGACACCCGCCTGGTCGTGGTGGCCGCGGGCATCCGCCCGAACGCGGAGCTCGCGGCGGCGGCCGGTCTCCCCGTGGAGCGGGCGGTCGTGGTCGACGACCAGCTGCGGGTCGAGGGCTTCGACGACGTCTACGCGGTGGGGGAGTGCGCCCAGCACCGCGGCCGGGTCTACGGCCTGGTCGGACCCGTGTGGGAGCAGGCGGTCGTCCTCGCCGAGCACCTCAGCGGCCGTGCCCCACGGGCGGTCTAGACCGGCTCCCGGGCGTCGACAA
>CAXSIB010000638.1:0-2059 GCA_964237095.1 uncultured Actinomycetales bacterium | reverse complement strand
GCGGACGGGCAGGCGCTGCACGACATCGTCGCGGACACCGACTACGCGAGCTTCGAGGACGCGGAGCCGTGGGGGCGCCTGCAGCAGGCGCTGCACCTCGTCGTGCGCAGCGGCCTGTACAGCGGGGACTTCGCGCGCGGCTTCATCGCCGACGCCCTCGCCCGCCGCCAGGACGGCCGGTCGATGACCTTCGCGGACCTCCTGTACACCGACCCCGACGGGCGGGTGCCCGCGCCCGGGCGGGAGAGCCGGCTCGTGGTGATGGCGTCGGACGTCACCGCCGGCCGGCTGCGGCGGTTCCCCTGGGACTTCGGCGAGTACGGGCTCGACCCGGGGGCCGCGAGCGTCGCCGACGCGGTGCGCGCGTCGATGCCGATCCCGTTCTTCTTCCGGCCGGTCACGCTGACCACCGTGCCGGGCGGCGACGAGCACCTCCTGGTGGACGGCGGGATGCTGTCCAACTTCCCCATCGACGTCTTCGATGCCCCGCCCGGCGCGGCGCCGCGCTGGCCGACGTTCGGCGTCAAGCTGTCGGCTCGCCCACCCGCCACCGACGCCGCGGACACCGACCTGCTCGCCGCCGACGGGCCGCTCACGATGGCCAGAGCGATGCTCTCCACGATGACCGGCTTCTACGACCGCATGCACCTCGACGACCCGTCGGTGGCGGTGCGCACGGTCTTCGTCGACACCACCGGCATCCGGTCGACCGACTTCCACCTCACCCGCGCGCAGGCGGACACCCTCTACGCCGCCGGCCGGACGGCGGCCGCGACCTTCCTCGACGGCGGCTCGGGTCAGCCCCCGTGGGACTTCGAGGCCTACAAGCGGCGGTACCGGCCGGTCGCCGCCCCGCCGGTGGTGCACACCCTGCCGGCCCCGGTGTCGGGTCGGCCCGACGCGCCGTCGGTGGTGTCCGTCGCCGCGCGCTGAGCCGGGTGCTCAGCCCGCCGACGGGTCCGCGACGCGCCCCACGAACAGCGGGGTCGCCGTCGCGACGTCGTGCACGACGTACAGGAACGGCCGGTCGAAGACCACCGGGGTGGGTGCCCCGGCCCGCCCGGCCAGGGCCTCCACGACGACGGCGGTCGCGGCGGCGGCCTCGGTGCCCTGCTCGTCGACGGTGATCCGCGCCTGGTGGAGCACCGCGCTCATCGAGAGATGGTCGTCGGCGGTCATCGCCGAGAAGTCGGCCCGGCTCCCGTCGAACGCGAGCGGCATCCCCAGTGCGGACAGGACCTCGTCGAGGCGGACCGCGGTCCGCGACGTCCAGCGCGGCAGCACGAGGCCGATCCACGACGGGGTGAAGCCGGTCAGCAGCCGGCGCAGGCCGTCGCCGTCGAGGGCCTGCTCGAGGGCGCCGAGGCGGCCGGTGTCCGGCAGCACCAGCGCCATCGCCAGCTCCTCACCCGCGTAGGGCAGGTCGACGGCCTGCCAGCCGGGGCCGGCCCGGTACGGCAGCGACTCCAGCGTCGCGTGCATGGCCGGCACCCGGACGGCTGCCCCGCCCGCCGGGGTGAACGGGACGTCCGTCGTGAGCGAGGCCTCGAACGACGACCGCCACGGCGCCTTGAGGTGAATGGCGTTGACGAGCACCAGGCGGGTCAGGGCGTCCAGGACGCCCGGCCCGATCAGCTCCCGGATCAGCCCGCCGGTGTGGGCGGCGGTCCAGGCGTTGATGTCCGTCCGCGCGCCGTCGGCGTCGGCGCGGTAGTCGACCAGGTTCATCCCGGCCCCGTAGTCCCGCGCGAGCGCGGCGAGGAACGGGGTCTCCCAGCGTTCGGAGTCCTGCCCCCACAGAGAGTTCGCGACCTCGACCGTCACCGTCGCCGCCGTGCCGCTGCCGTTGCGCCGCGGTCCCGACCGGCTCGTGACCAGCTGGTCGAGGGCGTTCATGGCGGCTCCCAGTGCAGCCGGGCCGGGGGAGTGCAGGACCGTGTCCAGCTGCGCGGCGGTCCGCCCGGCCGCGCCGGCCCGCGCCATCGCGAGGGCGACGGCCACCGAGTACGGCGAGCAGACGAGGTTGCCCGGCCGGGCGGCGACCCGGCGGTAGAGGTCG
>CAXSIB010000637.1:0-2067 GCA_964237095.1 uncultured Actinomycetales bacterium | reverse complement strand
CCCTGACCCGTGGGCTGGCCTGCCGGCTCCGCCATGCCGCGGAGCCGGCAGGTCGCGCCACCCGTGATCCGCGGGCGGCGCGCGAGCACCGACGACAGCCCGATCAACATCCGCAGACCACCGCCAGGAGCGCCGGACATGCCCGACTTGCAGCTCGCGTCCTCGACGCTCCCCGGCCGGGATGACTCGCTGAGCTGGCCGGTCTGCCAGCAGGCCGGCTGGTCCGGGCTGGATGTCCGGGCGGTGGACACGGTGCGGCTGCTGGCCGCCGATGCGGTGCAGAAGGTCGGGAACGGCCATCCCGGGACGGCGATGAGTTTGGCGCCGCTGGCCTATCTGCTGTTCCAGCAGGTGCTGCGGCACGACCCGGCCGATGATCAGTGGCTGGGCCGGGACCGGTTTGTGCTGTCCTGCGGGCACTCCAGCCTGACGCTGTACCTGCAGCTGTACCTGTCCGGCTACGGGCTGGAGCTGGCGGATCTGCAGGCGCTGCGGACGTGGGGGTCGGCGACCCCAGGTCACCCGGAGTACCGGCACACCCGCGGGGTCGAGATCACCACTGGCCCGCTCGGGCAGGGCCTGGCGTCGGCGGTCGGGCTGGCGATGGGGGCCCGCCGGGAACGCGGCCTGCTCGACCCGGACGCCCCGGTCGGGACCAGCCCGTTCGACCACCACGTGTATGTGATCGCCTCCGACGGGGACCTGATGGAGGGGCTGACCGCGGAGGCCAGCAGCCTGGCTGGGCATCAGCAGCTCGGCGCGCTGGTGGTGTTCTACGACGGCAACCACATCAGCATCGAGGACGACACCGACATCTCCTTTAGCGAGGATGTCGGCGCCCGGTACGCCGCCTACGGCTGGCACGTCCAGACGGTGGACTGGACCGTCACCGGCAGCTACGTGGAGGACGTCGACGCGCTCCTGGCCGCCACCCAGGCCGCTCAGGCCGACACCGGCCGGCCGTCCCTGATTGTGCTCCGTACGATCATCGGCTGGCCGGCGCCGACCAAGAGCGGCACCGGCAAGGCCCACGGCAGCGCACTCGGGCCGGAGGAGATCGCGGCGACCAAGACGCTGCTCGGGTTCGACCCGGAGCAGCAGTTCACCGTCGAACCGCAGGTGCTCGCGCACGCCCGGCAGATCGTCGACCGCGGCGCGGCCGCGCACACCGCCTGGCAGCCCGGCTACCAGGCCTGGCGCACCGCCCACCCGGACCGGGCCGGCCTGCTGGACCGGCTGCTGGCCCAGCAGCTCCCCGACGGCTGGACCGAGGCGCTCCCGGTCTTCCCCGCCGACCCGAAAGGGATGGCGACCCGCCAGGCCTCCGGGCAGGTGCTGACCGCGCTGGCCGAGGTGCTGCCGGAGCTGTGGGGCGGCTCGGCGGACCTCGCCGAGTCCAACAACACCACCATGACCGGGCAGCCGTCGTTCATCCCGGTCGACCGGCAGACCCGCGACTGGTCCGGCGGCCCGTACGGCCGGACGCTGCACTTCGGGATCCGGGAGCACGCGATGGGCGCGATCCTTTCCGGGATCGCGCTGGGCAGCCTCACCAGACCGTACGGCGGGACGTTCCTGGTGTTCAGCGACTACATGCGCCCCGCCGTGCGCCTGGCCGCGCTGATGCAGCTCCCCGCCACCTACATCTGGACGCACGACAGCATCGGCCTGGGCGAGGACGGCCCCACCCACCAGCCCGTCGAGCACCTCGCCGCGCTCCGCGCGATCCCCGGCCTGGACGTCGTCCGGCCCGGCGACGCCAACGAGACCGCCGTCTGCTGGCGCACCATCCTGGAACACACCGACCGGCCCGCCGGTCTGGTCCTGACCCGGCAGAACCTGCCCGTCTTGGACCGCATCGACGCTCCGCCACCTACCCGGGCGGCGGGCGGCACCGATGAGGACGGGCAGCCGACGCCAGCCCCGGCCGCCGCCGACCCCGTCCCGGTGTACGCGTCGGCGTCCGGCGCCGCCCGCGGCGGCTACGTCCTCGCCGACGGCCCGGACGGCCCCGGCGGCGCCCCGTCCGGGCTGGCCGCCGCTGGCGCCCCGGACGTGATCCTGATC
>CAXSIB010000636.1:0-2068 GCA_964237095.1 uncultured Actinomycetales bacterium | reverse complement strand
CGGTCCCGGCCAGGTCGGTCCGCAGCGCCGCGGCGACCGCCGCGGCCCGGGCCTGGGCGAGGGCCGTGTTCGAGGCCGGGCTGGTGTCGTCGTTGGCGAACCCGGTCACGGTCACCGCCCCGGCGTGGGTGGCCCTGAGCTGAGTGGCGGCAGCGGCGAGGGCGGCGCGGCCCTGGGGGTCCAGTGCCGCCGACCCGGCTCCGAAGAGGACCGTCCCCGCGTCACCGGCGGGGGCGGTGACCGGGTGCGCGGTCACCGCTCCCCCGCCGACCGACGCGACACCGGAACCCGACCCGGGCGTGACGACCGATCCGGACGTGGTGGCGACTGCGGGGCTCGGCGACGCGGCGGCCGGAGTGGAGGACGCGACCGCCGGACCAGCCGAAGCCGACGGCTGCGCCGCCGCGGAGGCCAAGGCGGTGATGGACGGACCGGCGGTCGGGGACAGCGGGGCCACGACAGCCGCCTGGGACGGTGACGTGCCCGCGGCCGCCCCGCCGGCCGTGTTCCCGTGATGGCGCAGCGCCAGCCACAGCACCAGCGCGGCGAGCAGCGCGAGGAGCAGCAGCAGCCAGAGCCACCCGAGGCCGCGGCGGCGGCGGTCGCCGCCGACCGCGACCGCGCCGGTCCTCGATCCGTCTCCGGCGGCGGCGCCGCTGCGGGCGCCGGCGGCGCGGGCCCCGGTCCGTCGTCGTCCGTGGATGTCTCTGGCCATGCGTGGTGTCCTCTGCTCAGAACGTGGCGGGCGGTCGCCCGTCACGTGCGCTCGTTGCTGATGAAGTGGGACCGGTCACCGGACCGGCCGGGGCGGTCGGTGCGAACTGCGCCGCCGTGGGCACCTGTCGGTCAGTGCCGGGTGGTGGCCGTCTCGAGCTCGCGGTCCGTGCCGGGAAGGAGTGGCCCGCGGTGGTCGGAATCGGTGAGGGCGTAGGTGGCGGTGAGGCGGTCGCGGCCGGAGACGCGTTCGCGGTCTTCGATGGTGAGCCCACCCCAGACCCCGTAGGGCTCCTGGACGGCCAGGGCGTGCCGGCGGCACTCCGCGATCACCGGGCAGGTCGCACACACCGTGCGGGCGGCTCGGTCCCGAGCTGCCTTGCGGGGACCGCGTTCACCCTCGGGGTGGAAGAACACCTCGGGGTCGACGTGACGGCACGCGCCCTGTAGTTGCCACTCCCAGATCGCCGCGTCCGGTCCCGGGAGCCGGGAGAAGTCGGCCATCGTCGTTCCTTCCGGCCGGTCAGCTGGCGGGGCTGGGGGTGACGGTGACCCCGCCGCTGGAGGCCTTGCCGAGCAGGCCGGTGACGGCGCCGCCGAGGCCGCCGAGGACCCCGGAGCTGGCGGTGCCGGAGGTGAGGGACCCGGTGAGTCCGCTGATGGTGGAGGTCAGGCTGGCCAGCGGCGCGGCGACGGCCTTGCAGAGGGTGGGGTTGGCCTTCGCGTTGGCGGAGGCGTTCTTCAGCAGGTGCACGACGGTGGCCGCGGTCGCGGCGGCCTTGATGAGGGCGACGGTCCGCCCGGAGTGACCCTTCTGGAAGGTGCCGGCGGTGTAGGGCTGGTAGAGGTAGCGGCGGATCAGGAACGCCGCGCCGCCGAGGTCGGAGACGAACCGGGTCTTCGCGAACGCCTTGGTGTTCGACGTCGGGCACGCGGCAGTCGTGTCGGCACTGGCGGTGGCGGCGGTGCTCGCGCCCGTCCCGGCGGCCTGGGACGCGGCCGCGGCGACCGAGGACGCTGACGAGGCGGCCGAACCGGCCTTGGGGCCGCAGGCGGCGCCGGTGAACACGACGGTGATGACGAGCAGGACGGCGGACAGACGACGGCGCATGAGGGTGCTCTCGGGTGGGTGCTGACACGGCCGGGGATGCCCGGCGGTGGTCGTGCAGATGGGGGGTGGTGAGGTGGCGCTACCGAGGCAGCACAGCGATGTGGCGCTGAGAGGTGGCGCAACCGGACGGCGCGAGCCGGTGCTCCGGTACCGGGCCGGATGACCTGGGGGTCACCCGGCCCGGTGGCGGTTCAGGCGCGCCGGGCGCCCGGGGTGGTCGACGTCCCCGAGGTGGTGGGTGCC
>CAXSIB010000635.1:0-2073 GCA_964237095.1 uncultured Actinomycetales bacterium | reverse complement strand
GGCGTCCTCTCCGCCGCCGACGTCGCCGGGATCGTCGTCCTGGGGGTCGTCGGCGTCGCGATCGCGGTCGTGCTGGCGCTGGTCATCGGCCGCAACCTCTTCCTGCGTGATCCCGTCGCGGGCGCCCCGACAGCGTCGGCCGGCGCGACCCGGTCGGTGGCGCCGACCGCCCCGAGCGGCACCCTGACCGGTCCCGCCTACGCCGGGAGGCTCGCGGCCGCCCGGGTGCTGCGGGCGCGGGCCAGCTGCGGCGAGCACGGCCTGCGGACGACGACCGGGGCGCGCGCGGACTTCCAGGGGCCGCAGGCCGTCGACGGGCGGCGCTCGACGGCGTGGCGCTGCGCGGGCAGCGGCGTCGGGCGGACGCTGACCATCGACCTGCGGGACAGCCCCCGGGTCGCCGCGGTCGCCCTCGTCCCCGGCTTCGCCGGCACCGACCCGATCACCGGCGCCGACGGCTTCGCCACCGACCGCCGCGTGGTCCGGGTGCGCTGGACGGTGGCCGGGAAGACCCTCGTGCAGACCTTCGACCCCGGCCGGGGGTCCCTGCAGCGGCTGCGCATCCCCGCCACCCGGGCCGACCGGGTCGTCCTGACGATCCTCGCGACGACCAGTGCCCGCAACGACGTCTTCGCGGTCAGCGACGTGGCCCTCTACGCGGTCCGCTGACGCTGTCGCCGGGCCGCGGTCGTCCCGGGAGCGCGTGGGAGGATCCGGGGCATGGCCGTCGCGTGGTTCTTCGGGACGTTGCTGGTGGTGATCTCCATCGGCATCGGCCTGATGGCCTTCGTCGTGGTGCACAACCTCTTCAAGGGCCAGTCGTGAGCGGGCGCCGACCCGCCCGCCGCCGCCCGCCCCGACCCGCCCGTCGGACCTCGGGCCCCTCGCGGTGATCGAGATCGAGCCGGACCTGGACCCGGCGGTGCTGCCGCTGGCCTGGATGCTCGGCAGCTGGGAGGGCGTGGGGGTCGGCGGGTACGGCGACAGCCCGTCGTTCCAGCTGGGCTCGGAGATCCGCATCGGCCACGATGGCCGCGCGCACCTGTCCTACGAGAGCATCGGCTGGCGCCTCGACGACGACGGCGACCCGGTCCAGCTGATGGCGCGGGAGACCGGCTGGCTGCGGCCGCGTCCCGAGACCGGCGTGGAGCTGCTGCTCGCCCACGACAGCGGCATCGTCGAGGTCTGGCTGGGGGAGGTCGACGGCCCCCGCCTGGAGCTGCGCACCGACGCCGTCCTGCGCACCGTGACCGCCCGCGAGGTCGCCGCCGGCCACCGGCTGTACGGGCTCGTCGAGGGCGACCTGCTGTGGGCGTACGACATGGCCGCGTCGGGGCAGCCGATGCAGTCCCACGTGTCGGCCCGCCTCCGCAAGGTCGGCCCGGGTCCGGTGCTCCGCGCGCCTACCGTGGCGGGGTGACCTCTCTCCTGCCGTCCGCCGACGGGCTCCCCGCCGACCCGGCCGCCCCGTCGGGCCCGGTCGAGCCGGCAGGTCCGTCCGGCCCGGTCGGCCCGGTGTCCCCGCTGCTCGCCGAGCGCGGGGCCGTCCCGGCCGACGGCGCCGACGCCCGAGTGGCCGAGCACTACGGCGACCCGTTCCGCGAGCAGCGCGACCTCGCCGGCGGCCGGGGTGTCGTCGACCTGTCCCACTTCGGGGTCGTCGCCGTCACCGGCCCGGACCGCGCGAAGCTGCTGCACGCGCTGTCCACACAGGACCTCCGTTCGCTGCCCGCCGGGGGGACCGCCGAGCTGGCCGTCCTGGACCACAACGGCCACGTCGAGCACCACGCGTGGCTGCTCGAGGACGGCGCCACCGCCTGGCTGGTCACCGACACCGCCCGCGCGGCGCCGCTGGCCGCGTTCCTCGACGCGATGCTCTTCATGCTCGACGCAGTGGTGGCCGACGCGACCGCCGACCGCGCGCCGGTGTGGGTCACCGGGCCGGTCGCCCCGGCCCCGGCGGCCTCGGCGGCTGCCGCGGTCGGCACCGTCCCCGACCCGGTCGTCACCACTCCCGACGGCGCGTTCGTCCTCGTCCCGCGGGCCCAGCTGGCCGACCGGGTCGGCGTGCGC
>CAXSIB010000634.1:0-2075 GCA_964237095.1 uncultured Actinomycetales bacterium | reverse complement strand
GGCCGCCCCCCGGCGGCTGCTGGTCGTCGACGGGCTGCCCACCCTCGCCCTCGGCAAGCCGGACCGCCGGGCGCTGGCCACGCGGCTCGCGACCGACCCGGCCGTGGTCCGCCACCCACCGTCCTGACCGGTCCGACCCCCCGTCAGGCCCGGTCCGGCGCCCCGCGGTTGAGCCAGCCCGACATCCGCCGGGTCAGCCACGGCAGCAGCAGGTAGGTCATCACCGGGGTCTGGGCGACGGTGAGCACCGCGATCCGGACGACGAGGGGCGCGGTCGGGATCGTCGCCCGCAGGACGAGGTTGCCGAGCAGGCTGAGCGGGAAGAAGCCCAGCCAGATGGTCACCGCCTGCTTCCACCGTGGCGGCGGCGCGGCCGGGGGTGGGGACGGCGGGCGCGTCAGGTCCTCGACGGTGGCGTGCGCGGGGGTGTCGAACCAGCCCTCGATCCCCGTCCGGCGCTCGATCCGGGTGTGCTCGACGAGCCCGCGCCCGGAGCCCAGCCACCACTCCCGCTGCCCGGACTGCTCCCAGCCGGCGAGGGTCTCGGGGTCGGAGAACCGGTACAGCATGTGCCACTCGGCGCGCCCGGGCCCGGCATGGTCCTCGTCGCCGTGCTCGTCGCCGCGCTCCTCGCCACCGGTCGCCGGCCCGGCGCCCACCGCCCCCGACGGGAGCAGGGGGGCCGCGGCGTCGCGGGCGCCGCGGACCCAGCCGCCGCCGAGGAAGCCGGGGAAGCGCTCCGCGAGGGACAGCCCGGTCCGCACCCAGGCACTCATCTCCGGCTCCCGGCCGGCGTCGGCGCGCCGGGTGATCGAGACCGTGACGGCGGCTCCGGGCGGGGTGGCGGTCACCGCCTCATCGTGGGTGATGGAGTGGGGCCCGCGACAGCCCCGGGACCGCACCCGACCGCACCGACCGCACCGACCGCACCGACCGCACCGAGAGGAGACCGACGTGGCCAGCCCCGCGCAGTGGGTGGAGGGCGCCCGGTTGCGCACCCTGCCGGTGTCGGTCGCCCCGGTGCTCGCGGGCACCGGCGCCGCGGACCTCGCCGGCCGGGTGGTGCCCGGCAAGGCGGTCGTCTGCCTCGTGCTCGCGTTGCTGCTGCAGGTCGGGGTCAACTACTCCAACGACTACTCCGACGGCATCCGCGGCACCGACGCGGACCGGGTGGGGCCGCTGCGGCTCACCGGTTCCGGGGCGGCCCGGCCGCGGGCCGTGCTGCGGGCGGCACTCGGGTGCTTCGCCGCCGCGGGCGTGCTCGGGGTCGTGCTCGCCGCGACCAGCTCGTGGTGGCTGCTGGTGGTCGGGGCCGCGTCGATCGCCGCGGCCTGGTTCTACACCGGCGGCAAGCGGCCCTACGGCTACATCGGGCTCGGCGAGCTCGTCTCGTTCGTGTTCTTCGGGCTGGTCGCGACCTGCGGCACCACCTACGTCCAGGTGGGGCGGGTCAGCGCGGACAGCCTGCTGGCGGCCATCGGCATCGGCTGCCTGACCTGCGGGGTGCTCGTCGCGAACAACCTGCGCGACGTCCCCACCGACGCCGCCGTGGGCAAGCGCACCCTGGCCGTGCGGATCGGGGAGAAGCGGACCCGCTACCTGTTCACCGCGCTGGCGACGATCCCGTTCCTGCTGGTCTTCGTGCTCGCCCTCGCCAGCGGGCCGTGGCTGCTGCTCGGGCTGCTCGCGCTGCCGCTGGCCGGCCGCGCGGTCCGGGTCACCGGGTCCGGCGCCCGCGGGATGGCGCTCATCCCGGTCCTGCGCGACACCGGGCTGGCCGACGCCGCCTACGGGCTGCTGGTGGGGTTGGCCCTGGCCCTCGCGTCCTGAGGGGGGTCGTCCTCGTCGTCCTCGTCCGCGTAGGGGTCGTCCTCGTACGGGTCGTAGGCCCCCGGGGCCGGCCCGCCGCCCGGGGCGCCGTTGGAACCGGACGCGGCCCCGGTCGCGCCGTCCATCAACAACGGCGACAACCCGCCGCCCGCGAAGGACAAGGAGAAGAAAGAGCCGCCGGACAGAAAGAAGGACAGGGCAGCGAAGGACAAACCGGCCGACCACAAAAAAGACGCCAAACGCCG
>CAXSIB010000633.1:0-2080 GCA_964237095.1 uncultured Actinomycetales bacterium | reverse complement strand
CCTCCCCGCACGTGCGGGCCGCCGCCTACCGCGTCTACGGCAAGCGCCTCGTCGCCGCGATCCCGGCCGACCGGCGTCCCCGCCACGTCGCGGTGCTGCTGGACGGCAACCGCCGCTGGGCGCGGTCGGTCGGGGAGGACACCGCGACCGGGCACCGGGCCGGCGGGGAGAAGGTCGAGCAGTTCGTCGGCTGGTGCGACGAGGCCGGGATCGAGCTGGTCACCCTCTGGCTGCTCTCGACGGACAACATCCGGACCCGCCACGTCGACGAGCTCGCCCCGCTGGTGTCGATCATCTCCGAGACCGTCCGCCGCCTCGCCGGGACCGGCCGCTGGCGGATCAACCTCATGGGGGCGCTCGACCAGCTCCCGGCGGAGGCGGCGGTCGAGCTGAAGACCGCGGCCGCCGAGAGCGAGGGCATCGGCGGCATGGTCGTCAACGTCGCCGTGGGCTACGGCGGCCGGCAGGAGATCACCGACGCGGTCCGCTCGCTGCTGCGCGAGCACGCCGCCGCCGGGACCTCGATCGAGCGGCTCGCCGAGATCCTCGACGACGGCCACATCGCGGAGCACCTCTACACCCGCGGCCAGCCCGACCCCGACCTGATCATCCGCACCTCGGGGGAGCAGCGGATGTCGGGCTTCCTCATCTGGCAGTCGGTGCACTCCGAGCTCTACTTCTGCGAGGCCTACTGGCCCGCGTTCCGCGAGGTCGACTTCCAGCGGGCGCTGCGGTCCTACGCGCTGCGCCACCGCCGCTTCGGCGGCTGACCCGCCACTCCCGAGCCGGGGGGTGTCGCCGCCCGCGGCCGGGGTCGCCCGTCATAGGGTCGTCGACGACGGCAGGTGGGGAAGCCCGCCGTCGGGGAGGGCCATCCGTGACATCTCTCGACGGCGGCACCGGCAGCCCGGTGCCCCTCGTCGCGTGTCGCCGCCGGCGCGTCGGCCGGCGGTGGACGAGGCCGGCACCCGGCCTCGGGGCCCGACCGCCCATCCGCTGAGCTGATCGCCCGGCGCGGTGCGCGCCGGGTGTCGAGGAGACCACACGTGCCCGACCAGACCCACTCCGTCGCCGGACCGCAGGACACCGGGCGCCCGGGCTCGACCGCCGGCGGCCACCGGACGTACGTCCTGGACACCTCGGTGCTGCTCGCCGACCCGCAGGCGATGCGCCGGTTCGACGAGCACGACGTCGTCCTGCCGATCGTGGTCGTGACCGAGCTGGAGGCCAAGCGCCACCACCCGGAGCTCGGCTACTTCGCGCGGGCGGCGCTGCGCCTGCTCGACGACCTGCGGGCGCTGCACGGCCGCCTCGACGCCCCGCTGCCGATCGCCGACGCCGGCGGGACGGTCCGGGTCGAGCTGAACCACGCCGACACCGCGGTGCTGCCCGCGGGGTTCCGCCTCGGGGACAACGACAGCCGGATCCTCGCGGTCGCGCTGAACCTGGCCGCCGAGGGCCACGACGTGCACCTGGTCAGCAAGGACCTCCCCATGCGGATCAAGGCCGCCGCGGTCGGGCTGCCCGCGGAGGAGTACCGGGCCCAGCAGGCCGTCGAGACCGGCTGGACCGGGATGGCGGAGGTGGTCGTCCCGGCGTCCGCGATCGACGACCTCTACCGCGACGGGTTCGCCGACATCGAGGCCGCGGCGGGGCTGCCCTGCCACACCGGGGTGACCCTGCTGTCCGACCGCGGGTCCGCGCTCGGCCGGGTCCTGCCCGACAAGACCGTCCACCTGATCCGCAGCGACCGCGACGCGTTCGGGCTGCGGGGCCGGTCGGCGGAGCAGCGGGTGGCCCTCGACCTGCTGCTCGACGACGAGGTCGGGATCGTGTCCCTCGGCGGGCGCGCCGGCACCGGCAAGTCCGCGCTCGCCCTCTGCGCCGGCCTCGAGGCGGTGATGGAGCGCGGGCAGCACCGCAAGGTCGTCGTGTTCCGCCCGCTGTACGCCGTCGGCGGCCAGGAGCTCGGCTACCTGCCGGGCAGCGAGGCCGAGAAGATGGGGCCGTGGGCCGAGGCGGTCTTCGACACCCTCGGCTCGGTCGCCGCCGGCCCGGTCGTCGAGGAGATCGTGGCCCG
>CAXSIB010000632.1:0-2093 GCA_964237095.1 uncultured Actinomycetales bacterium | reverse complement strand
GCCGCGCCCGCGCCCGTGCGGAAGCCCGCGGCCCGGCTGCAGAGCCCGCCGTGGGTCCCGGCCCTGATGGTCGCGATGTTCCTGCTGGGGCTGGCCTGGCTGGTCGTGTTCTACCTGGCCGGCACGACCGTCCCGCTGATGTCCGACCTCGGCTCCTGGAACCTCGTGGTGGGCATCGCGTTCATCGGGGTGGGGTTCGGGATCGCCACCCAGTGGCGCTGACCGTGACCCGCATCCTCGTCGTCGACAACTACGACAGCTTCGTCTACAACCTCGTCCAGTACCTCGGCCAGATCGGCGCCGAGTGCGACGTCCGCCGCAACGACGCCGTCGACCCGGCCGAGTGCACCGCCTACGACGGCGTGCTGCTCTCCCCGGGGCCGGGCACGCCGGAGGAGGCCGGGGTCAGCGTCGAGCTGGTCGGGCGCTGCGCGGAGACCGGCACCCCGCTGTTCGGGGTCTGCCTCGGTCTGCAGGCGATCGGCGTGGCGTTCGGGGCGACCGTCTCCCGGTCCCCGCAGCTGATGCACGGCAAGACGAGCCTGGTCCACCACGACGGCACCGGCGTCCTGGCCGGGCTGCCCGACCCGTTCACCGCGACCCGCTACCACTCCCTCTCGATCGACCCGACGACGGTGCCCGACGAGCTCGCGGTCACCGCCTGGGCCGCCGACGGCACCGTGATGGCCGCGCGGCACCGCGACTGCCCGGTCGAGGGCGTCCAGTTCCACCCCGAGTCGGTGCTGACCGAGCACGGGCACCGGATGCTCGGGACCTGGCTGGCCGGGTGCGGCGACACCGACGCCCCTCGGCGCGCCGCCGGCCTGGCGTCGGTCGCCCCCCGCCGCCGCTGACGGCCACGCCCCGCCCCACCCGTCCGCGGACCTCCGGGCGGTGCACCGCCGGTGCTGTGGCCAGGCCGGTCAGGCCTCCTCGACGACCGCCGCCGGGTCCTTGTCGACCCGCAGGCCGCGCCAGGCCGGCTGGCGCAGCCGGCGGTTGACGGTCCACTCCGCGAAGGCGACCTCGCCCACCAGCACCGGCTCGACCCAGGTCGCGTCGCGGGCGTCGCGGGTCGGGATGTCGGTGAACGGCGACCGGGCGGTGGTCAGCGGCGCGCACCGGTCCAGCAGCAGGCGGCGGGCCGGGGCGTCGAAACCGGTCCCCACCCGGCCCACGTAGCGCAGCGGCGTCCCGACCGGCGTGACGACCGGGCCGGCGGCGCCGGCGTCCGCGTCCCCGGGAGCGCCGGCCCGCTCCGGGATCCCGACCAGCAGCGCACCGAGCCCGCCCGCGCGGTTGCCCTGCCCGGGGAGCCAGCCGCCGACCACGACCTCCTGGGTGCGCACGTGCTTGACCTTGACCCAGTCCTCCGACCGGACCCCGGGCCGGTAGGTCGAGCTGCGCCGCTTGCAGACGACGCCCTCGAGCCCCTGGCCGGCGGTGAACGCGAACAGCGCCGCCGGGTCGGGGTGCGCCGCCGGCACCTGCCAGCCGCGGTCGGCGAGCGACGTGCCGCCGACCGGGGTGCCGTCCGCGGCGAGGGCGTCGAGGCGGGCCCGGCGCTCGGCCCAGGGCCGGTCGGTGAGGTCCTCGCCGTCGAGGGCGAGGACGTCGAAGACCATGAGCACGGCCGGGTCGCGGGCGGCGGCGCGGCGCACGTCCTCCTCGGCGGTGAGGTGGATCCGCTGCTGCAGCCGCGCGAAGGACGGCCGCCCCGCCGGGTCGAGAGCGACGATCTCACCGTCGAGGACCGCCGACCGGGCCGCCCGGCGGGCCACCGGGCGGCGGGGACCCGCGGCGGCCGGCCCGTGCCCGCCGCGGGCGGTCACCGGACCGGACCGGGCCACCTCGGGCCAGGATCCGCCGACCTCGCGGGCGGCTCGCGTCCAGCAGCGGACGGACCCGTCACCGGCGATCGCGGTGACCAGGCGGATGCCGTCCCACTTCACCTCCGCCGACCACCCCGCCGGGTCGGCGGGCAGCAGGCCCGGGACCGCCAGCATCGGCGCCACGAACCCGGGCGGGTCCGACACCCGCCCGTCGCGCGGCAGGCGGTCGGGCCCGCGACGGTCGGGTGACCGGCCGGCGGT
>CAXSIB010000631.1:0-2102 GCA_964237095.1 uncultured Actinomycetales bacterium | reverse complement strand
GAGCCGTCGAGCAGATCACCGCCACGGTCACCCGGGTGGCCGGGGAGACCGCGGTTCGCACGGAGGTGTCCGCTGAGCACGTCGAGGTCATCGACGTCCCGGCCGTCGCCCCGCAGGTGTGACCGTCCCGGTCCGACCCTCCCTCCTTCCTCCGTCAGGAGACATGACATGCAGATCGACAAGAGCCAGATCCTCTCGATGCTGACCGGCAACGGCCAGCACGACACCGCCGCGCAGGCGGACTCCCAGCTCCCGCAGACGGTCGACACCGACCAGCCCGAGCACCAGAACCTCCTGTCCTCCCTCGGGATCAACCTGGGCAGCCTGTCCGGGCTCGCCGGCCTGGCCGGGGGACTCGGGGGACTCGGCGGCCTCATGGGTGGCTCGAGCGGGTCCGGCGGCGGCGGCCTCGGCATGGTCGAGGGCCTGGCCAAGGACCTCCTCTGACCGACTCACTCCTGGCGGTCGATGACCGCGCAGGCCTGCCTGACCAGTTCCGCTCGTCCACCGGTGGTGCCACCGCCGGTGAGTGCCACCTCGTGAAGGAGTTCGTTCGATGACCACCACGCCCGGTTCCACCGTCGCCACGAAGACCGCCGCCCCCGCGCCGGCGCTGCAGACCAGCCAGGGCACGACCACGATCGCCGACAGCGTCGTGCAGAAGATCGCCGGCATGGCCGCCTCTGACGTGTCCGGGGTCTACCAGCTCGGCGGGTCCGCCGCTGCGGCCCTGTCCTCGCTGAAGAACCGGCTCCCCGGCTCCTCGGCGCCGTCGGTCACCCAGGGCATCTCCGTCGAGGTCGGGCAGACCGAGGCCACCGTCGAGGTCGCCATGACCACCGAGTACGGGGTCGCGATCCAGGACGTCGCCGCGTCGGTCCGCCGGAACATCATCTCCGCGGTCGGGCGGATGACCGGGCTGACCGTCACCGCGGTCGACGTGACCGTGTCCGACGTGCACCTGCCCACCGACACCGCGGACTCCTCCTCCTCGTGAGCGAGCCCACCACGACGATGCGGCTGGGGTCGGCGTCCACGCCGGCCCCCGCCGCGTCGTCACCTGCCGGTTCCCCGGCGCCGGCTGCGGTGGACGCCGACGCGGTCGCCGCGGCCGCCCTGGCCTGCCCGGAGGTGGTGTCGCTGTCCGGTGGGCAGTTCGGGGAGGTCGCGACCTACCTGCCCGGCCGCCGCGTCGCCGGGGTCCGGGTCACCACCGACCGGGTGGACGTCCACGTCGTCGCCCGCTACGGCGTCCCGCTGCACCAGATCGCCGACCGAGTCCGCCGCACCGTGGCCCCGGCCGTGGCGGGGCTGCCCGTGGACGTCACCTTCGACGACATCACCAGCTGACCGTCTGCACCAGCACCACCTGACCGCCGACCCGGTGGCCGGCCACTGACTTGGGAGTTGGCATGAGCAAGACACTGATGGGCCTCGCGATCGGGCTGCTGCTCGGGATCGTGTGGTCGTTCGGCGGCTTCGGGGACCTCGTCCTCACGATCGTGATCGGGGCCATCGGCCTGGTGATCGGGATGATCCTCGACGGCAAGCTCAACGTGGGCGACTACATCCCCTCCTCCAAGAAGTGACCGGAGAAGTGACCGCGGCGGTGACCGGGCAGCCGGGCGCGCACCGGGCCCGCACCCCCGTGCAGGCCGACGCGGCCGCCGGGCGAGGCGTGTTCGAGGTGGATCCCGACCTCGCCGACGACCCCACCGGCGGCCCGGGCACGACCCGGATCGAGGACAAGGCGGTGGAGAAGATCGCCCAGCAGTCCGTGGACGACGTCGACCGCGCGTCGGGTGCGGCCCGCCACGTCCTCGGCGTCAAGGTCGGCTCCCTGAACGAGGACACCCCCGCGCGGGTCAACGCCCGCGTCGACGGTGACCTCGTCAGCGTGACCGTGTCGATGGCGGTCCGCTGGCCGAGCTCCGTGCGTGAGGTCACCCGCCAGGCCCGCAACCAGGTCACCGACGACATCACCCGGTTCACCGGAATGCGGGTCGCCGAGGTCGACATCACCGTCCCAGAGCTCCTCCAGGTCCACCCCCAGCCGAGAGGCCTGCGCTGATGCCCCTGTTCAACCGGGCGCTGTCCGTCCT
>CAXSIB010000630.1:0-2103 GCA_964237095.1 uncultured Actinomycetales bacterium | reverse complement strand
ACGCCCGCGGCGCCGTGCTCGCGCCAGGCCGCGGCGAACGCCCCCGAGACGGCGACCGCGGTCGCCCCCGCCGCCAGCCACTCGCCGACGTTGCCCGGCGCGACGCCGCCGGTGGGCACGTAGGCGACCTGCGGTGCGACCTCCCGCAGCGCCCGGAGGTGGCCGGGCCCGAGGGTGGCGGCCGGGAAGACCTTGACCGCCCGGACCCCCAGGTCGAGGGCGAGGTACAGCTCGGTCGGGGTCATCAGGCCGGGCAGCACCGGGATCCCGTGCGCGGCGGCCGCGGTCAGCACCGCGGGCCGCAGCGCCGGGGTGATCACGTACTGCGCCCCGGCCGCGACCACCGCGTCGACCTGCTCCGGGTGCACGACGGTCCCCGCGCCGAGGAAGCGGTCGGGGAAGTCCGCGACCAGCCGGCGGATCAGCGCCGGCGCCCCCGGGACCGTCCAGGTGATCTCGACGGCCTCGAGGCCGGCGCCGAGCATGGCCCGGGCGATCTGCTCGGCGACCGCCGCGTCGGCGTGCCGGACGATCCCGACGACCCGGTGCCGCTCGAGCCGGGCGACGAGGTCCGGCAGGTCGGCTGCGGTCACGTGGTTCCTCCTGGGTGCGGGCGGCGGCACCCGGGCAGGTGCTCCCCGCGGGGCCGGGTGCCCGGCAGTGGCGCCGAGACCGCGGGAGGCGGTGTCGCGAGCGTCTCGCCGCCGCCTCCCGCGACCACGCGATCATCCCAGGAGCCGCCCGGCGGTCCGGTCAGCGGTCCTGGAGCCGCCGGCCGGCCCGGTGGGCGGCGAGGGCGGCCGCGTCGGGCAGGCCCTCCCAGTCGCCGAGGCTCGCGACGACGTGCCCGGCGACCCACGAGCCGGTCGCCATCGCCGCCGCCAGCACCGCGGCCCCGTCGCCCGGGTCGGCGCCGCCGTCGGCCCCGACGGCCGCCCCCGCGGACGGAGTGGCGGCGGGAGTGTGGACCGCGCTCCTCCCGGCCGGCGCGAGCAGGTCGGCGAGGTAGCCGCTGGTGTAGGCGTCCCCGGCGCCGACCACGTCCACCACCGGGCCGTGGGTCACCGCGGCCGCGGCCACGACCGGACCGGCCGGGGTCGTGCCGAGCGACCCGTCCGCCCCGCGGCGCAGGACCACCCGCCGCGGCCCGGTCGCGGCCAGCTCGGCCAGCGCGGTCCGCAGGACGTCCTCGTCGTGCCCGCCCGGCCCGGCCTCCCGCCCGGTCAGCGCGAGGGCCTCGTCGTCGGAGACCAGGAGGTCGTCGACCGCCGCGGCCAGCGGGGCGCACGCCCGGCGGAACGCCGCCACGTCCCACAGCCGGCGGCGGTGGTTCGCGTCGAAGCTGACCGTGGCCCCGGCGGCCCGCGCCAGGGTGAGGAGGCGGTCCGCGGCCCGGCGCGGACCCTCGCCGAGCGCCAGGGTGACCCCGCTGAGGTGGACGTGGCGCGGGGGGCCGTCGAGGGCGTCCCAGCCCCGCTGGACGGAGTCGGCGTCCATCCCGGCCGCCGCGGACCCGGCCCGGTAGTAGAAGACGTTGGCGCGGTCCGCGGTCGGCCGCTCCTTGACCATCAGCCCCGTCGGGCGGTCCGGGTCGACCTCGACGCCCGCGACCCCGACCGACTCGGCCCGCAGCGTGCGGACGATCTCGGCGCCGAACGGGTCCGCGCCGACCCGGGTGAGGGCCTCGACCCGCAGCCCCAGGCGGGCGAGGCCGATCGCGACGTTGCTCTCCGCGCCGCCCGTCGACTTGGTCAGCGTCGCGGTCGTCACCAGCGGGCCGGGCGCCGCCGCGAGGATCACGAGGGTCTCCCCCAGGGTCACCGCGTCCAGCTGCGGGGTCGTCATGACCCGATCATCGCGGGCCCCGCGGGCACCCCCGTCCGCGACCGGCAGGCTGGGGACGTGGCCACCCACCCGAGGATCCCCGCCACCGAGGCCGAGCCCGCCGCGTCGGTGGGCGGGGTGCGGTGGGACGTGGTCGTCATCGGCGGCGGGCCCGCCGGGTCGGCCGCGGCGCTCGCGGTCCTGCGGGCGCGGCCGGGCACCCGGGTGCTCGTGGTCGACGCCGGCGGCCTCGGGCGGGACAAGACGTGCGGCGACGCG
>CAXSIB010000629.1:0-2114 GCA_964237095.1 uncultured Actinomycetales bacterium | reverse complement strand
GCCGCGGGAGACGGTCCCCGGCGGTCCTCGGCGGAGCGCGACCGCCCGGTCAGCAAGCCCCGCCGCGCCGTCCGGGGGACCGTCCGGGCGCCGGGCGCCGTCGCCCCGATCGGCAGCACGTCCGACCGCACGCTCGGCGTCGCGCCCGGCGCACCGATGGCCGTCGGGGGTCGGGGTCCGGACGACGGGCCGGCCCCGAGACGCTCGCGGAGGGGACCGGCGAGTCGCCGCGCGTCGCGGACCGACAGCGGCGGCGGTGACCACCCGGCCAGCTCCGCGAGGCCCAGCACGGGCGGGGCGACCGGGGAGCCGGGCAGCACGCCGGCCGGCGTCCCGACGCGGACGGGGGCGCCGCCGCCGGGGACGAGCACCACCCGGTCGGCGTGGTGGAGGACCCGTTCGAGGCGGTGCTCGGCCAGCACGACGGTGTGCCCGAGATCGTGGACGAGACGGGCGAGGGCGCCCAGGACGTCCTCGGCGGCGGTCGGGTCGAGGGCGGACGTGGGCTCGTCGAGGACCAGGATCCGCGGCCCGGCGGTGAGGACCGAGCCGATCGCGACCCGCTGCGCCTGTCCGCCCGACAGCGTGGCCAGCGGCCGGGACCGCAGCTCGGCCAGCCCGAGCAGGTCGAGGGTCTGCTCGACCCGGGCGCGCATGGCCGCCGGGGGGACGCCGAGGGACTCCATCGCGTAGGCGAGCTCGTCCTCGACGGTGTCGGTGACGAAGCCGGCGGCGGGGTCCTGCCCCACCCACCCGACGAGGTCGGCGAGGTCGCGCGGGTGGTGGACACGGGTGTCGCGGCCCCCGACCAGCACCCGCCCGAGCAGGGTGCCGCCGGTGGTGTGCGGGAACAGCCCGTTCAGCGTGGCCAGCAGCGTGGACTTGCCGGCCCCGGTCGGGCCGGCGACGAGCACCAGCTCGCCCTCGTCGAGGTCGAGGTCGACCCCCGACAGGATCGGCGCCGCGGCGCCGTCGAAGCGGGCGCCCACCCCCTCGAGGGTGATCACCGGGCTCACCGCACGGTCCGGACGCCGGTCGTCGGCCGGGCCGACAGCTCCGGCGGCGGCGGGGCGAGGACCGCGGGCAGCGCCGCGAGGAGGATCCCGACGGTGGCGAGCAGGGGCAGGCCGGGGGCGGCGAGCGGGACCGTCGACGGGCTGAGGGCGGCGGCGGCCGCGGTGTGGGCGGTCACCACCACGGCCACCGCCGCGGCCGCGCCGGCCGCGGTGACGAGCCACTCCGCCGCACGCCACGGGTCGGGCCGGTAGCGGGTGCGCACGGTCCGCCGCGAGCCGAGCGCGAGCGCGAGCACCGTCGCGGCGACCCCGGCCGCGAAGAGGACCGCCCCCGCCGGGACGCCGCCGGTGCCGAGGCCATCCGGGCCGCCCGTGCTCCCGGCGATCCCCGCGCCGGCCGTCGCCGACCCGTCGAGCAGCGCGAACAGGCCCGCGAGCACCGCGAGCAGGCCACCGAGGGTCGCGGCCGCCGTCACGGCGCGCAGCCCGCGGCCGACCGGGGCACGGCGGCCGTAGCCGCGGGCGTCCATCGACGCGGCCAATCGCAGGGAGCGTTCGAGGGCGGCGTGCAGGACGGGGACCGCGGTCTCCGCGACGGCCCGGAGTCCCCGGGGGTCGCGTCCGCGCAGCCGGCGGGCCGTCCGGACCCGGCCCGCGGCGACCAGCAGCTGCGGCGCGGCGGTCACCGCGACGACCACCGCGACCCCGACCTCGTACAGCGCGCCGGGGACGACCTTCAGCAGTCGCAGGGGATGGGCGAGGGCGTTGGCGGCGCCGACGCACGCGAGCAGGGCCGCCAGCTGCAGTCCGCCGACCGCGCCGGCCGCCAGTCCGTCGACGGTGACGGGGCCGCCGAGGCGGATCCCCGCGAAGATGGCCGGCAGGTGCGCGGCGGGCAGGTCGACGACGACGGGGCCGCCCGCGACCGGGGACAGCAGCGCGGCGAACACCGTGCGGATCACGATGACGCCCAGTCCCAGCAGGAGGAACGTGCGGTACGCGCGGGCCCAGGGCGCCCGGGTCCGCCGCGCCGCGACCACCAGCCCGGCGACCGCGACGACGAGGAAGCGCCGCCGGAACCCGAGCCGGAACCCCTGG
>CAXSIB010000628.1:0-2114 GCA_964237095.1 uncultured Actinomycetales bacterium | reverse complement strand
GGCGCTGCCGGCGGAGTGTTCGAGATCGGACCGTCAGAGCTGGGATCCAGGTCCGTGAGCCACCCGGTCGGCTCGGTCCGCGTCGACGTCGGGGTGATCCGCGCGACGCTGCGGGCCGACGCCTTCGTCGTCTCCGGCCGTCCGCGACGTGGCCGCCGGGCTGGTCGAGGTCGTCGTCGCGCCGACCCCGCTCGACGCGCCGTGACGGCCGCCGCTCAGGCGACGGCCCGGAGACGGTGGGCAGACGCGGTCGCGACCCGGTCGGCGTCGGCGCCGGTGTCCACGGCATCGGCGGCTCGGGGGCCGGCATCGGCGTCGAGGTCCAGCAGGGCCTCGAGCACGGTCGCCGGGGTGGGCGCCAGGACCTCCCCCACCAGGCGTCCCTCGGCGAGCAGCACCACCCGGTCGGCGTGGGCGGCGGCGTTCGCGTCGTGGGTGACCAGGACGATCGTCTGCCCCAGCTCGCGCACGGCCCGACGCAGGCACGCCAGCAGCTGGGCCGACGCCCGGGCGTCGAGCTCGCCCGTCGGCTCGTCCGCGAACAGCACCGCGGGACCGGCGACCAGCGCGCGGGCACAGGCCACCCGGTGCTGCTCGCCCGCGGACAGCTCCGCCGGCCGGCGGAGCAGCCGCCCGCGCAGCCCGAACACGTCCACCAGGGCGCCGAGGCGGGCGCGGTCGGGACGGGTCCCCGAGAGGTCCAGCGGCAGCACGATGTTCTGCTCCACGGTGAGCCCGGGCAGCAGGTGGTGCGACGGGAAGACGAAGCCGATCCGGTCGCGCCGCAGCCGGGTCAGGGTCCCGTCGGGCATCCCGGTGATCTCCAGCCAGCCACCGGGCATGTCCGCGTCGGCGTAGGCGATCGAGCCCGACGTCGCGGTGTCCAGCCCGGCCAGGCAGTGCAGCAGGGTGGACTTGCCCGCACCCGACGGTCCCATGACCACGGTGAGCCGCCCGGCCGCGACGTCGAGGTCGATGTCGTCCAGGGCCAGGACCGGGTCCTCCCCGGCGGTCCGGGTGGCGGTGGCGCCGAGGGCCGCGCGCGAGCCGCCGCGCCCGCCGTGGATGCGGCGCAGCCCCCGCACGCGGATGGCCGGGCCGGTCGTCGTCGTCCTCGTGTGGATCATGTGATGACGCTAGGGATCGTGGCCTCCGCCGCGGATCGCCCGGCGGCCCCTCCCCCGGCGCCCGGCGCACCCCTGGGGGAGGACGGCGGACTACGACCCCGGGTGGACGAGGCCGGTGTCGTAGGCCAGGATCACGGCCTGCACGCGGTCCCGGAGCCCGCACTTGGCGAAGATCCGCCCGATGTGCGTCTTGACCGTGGCCTCCGAGAGGAACAGCGCGGCGGCGATCTCGTGGTTCGACAGGCCCTGGCCCACCGCGAGCAGCACCTCCCGCTCCCGGTCGGTCAACGGCGTCAGCGCACTCGCGGCGCGGTCGGCGCGGGCCTGGGCCGCCGCCGGGTCGGGCATCCCGGCGACGTGCTCGAGCAGGCGGCGGGTGGTGCTCGGTGCGACGACGGCGTCCCCGGCGTGGACGGTCCGGACGGCCGCGAGCAGCTCCTCCGGCGGGGCGTCCTTGAGCAGGAAGCCCGACGCCCCGGCCCGGATCGCCGCGAGCGCGTACTCGTCGAGGTCGAAGGTCGTCAGCACGACGACCCGCGGGCTGCCCAGGGCCGCCGACGGGCCCGGGCCGACGATCTCCGCGGTGGCGCCGATCCCGTCGAGCACCGGCATCCGGACGTCCATGAGCACGACGTCGGCGCGCAGGTGGCGCAGCTGCTCGACCGCCTGCCGGCCGTCGGCGGCCTCGCCCACCACGACGATGTCCGGCTGGGACTCCAGCACCATCCGGAACCCGGCGCGGACGAGGTGCTGGTCGTCGGCGAGGAAGACCGAGATCGGCGCCGAGCCGGTCGGGCCGGGGTCGGGCCTCCCGGCGCCGGTCGTGCCGGGGACGGGACCGGGGCTGGGGACGGGGACCGACGAGGGCAGGCTCACGACCCCACCCTCGTCGCGACGGGCAGCGGCCGGGACCCCGCCGGGCCGGCCGGGACGCCCGGTTCCCCCGGCACCCGCGCGGGCTCCGGGACCCGGGCGGGCTCCGGGGTG
>CAXSIB010000627.1:0-2124 GCA_964237095.1 uncultured Actinomycetales bacterium | reverse complement strand
CCCCGCGCGGCCGGCCGACCCCGTCGGCCCGCGCTGGCCGGCGGTCCCGGTCCCGGTCCCCTACCCGGCGGCGTGCCGGCCGCAGGCGTGGTCGGCGGCGGCGGCGGTCGGGTTGCTGTCCGCGCTGCTCGGCCTCGAGGTGGACGTCCCGGCCGGTGAGGTCCGGCTCCGCCCGATGCGACCTGGACCGGTCGGCGCCCTGCACGTGCAGGGACTCCGGGCCGCGCAGCACACCTTCGAGGTGGCGGTCGACGCCGCGGGGACGGTCCTGCCGCTCACGGCGGCGTCGGTGGCGGCGGCGGGGCTGCGCCTCGTCGTGCTGCCGGACGAGTCCGTCGGGGGGTGAGACCGGCGCGCCCGGCGCGACCGCCCGAGCCGGGTCGGCCGTCAGCGGGTCAGCGCGGGGTGCCCCTCCGGGATCGCCGGCCCGGTGGCCGAGGCCGGGGGGGCGGTGCCCGGCCGGGTCGGGGTCGCCGCCAGGGCGGGCGTCCCGGGCGGGCGGGCCGCGGCGAGGGGCAGGACGACGCCGAACGTCGCGCCCGCGCCGGGGGTGGTGTGCAGGTCGACGCTGCCGCCGTGGGCGTGGACGAGCGCCGCCACGATCGACAGGCCCAGGCCGCTGCCCCCGCCGGCGCCGGCGGACCGGGTCCGCGAGGAGTCGGTCCGGTAGAAGCGCTCGAACACCCGCGCGGCGTCGGCCTCGTCGAGGCCGGGGCCGTCGTCGACCACGTCGAGGTGGGCGGTGGCGCCGACGGTGCCGACGCGCACGACCACGTGCGTGCCGTGCGGGGTGTGGTGCAGCGCGTTCGCGACGAGGTTCGTGACCACCTGGCGCAGCCGGGGCTCGTCGCCCAGCACGACCGCCGCGGTGGCACCGTCCTCGGCGTCCGGGCCCTCCAGCGACGTCGGGTGGTCGGGGGAGATGACCGCCGCGTCGTGCACGGCGTCGGCCGCGAGCTCGAGCAGGTCCACGGGCCGGTGCTCCAGCGGGCGCTGCTGGTCCAGGCGCGCGAGGAGCAGCAGGTCCTCGACGAGCCCGGTCATGCGGATCGACTCGCTCTCGATGCGCTCCATCGCGCGGTCGGTCTCCGGCCCCGGCGGGATGACGCCCGACCGTGACAGCTCGGCGAACCCGCGGATCGACGTCAGCGGGGTCCGCAGCTCGTGGCTGGCGTCCGCGGCGAACCGGCGCATCTGCTCGGCCGTGGTGAGCGCGGCCGCCTCCGAACGGGACTGCGCCGCGAACGCGGACTCGATGTGCCCGAGCATCGCGTTGAGCGCCGCCCCGAGCCGGCCCACCTCGGTCCGGTCACTCGCGACGGGCACCCGCCGGGACAGGTCGCCGGCCGCGATGGCCGCGGCGGTGTGCTCGACACCGGTGAGGGGGCGCAGGCTGAACCGCACGACCAGCCACGCGGCCAGCCCGAGCAGCAGCAGGACGCCGGCGCCGAGGATCAGGTCGATCCGGACCAGCGCGCTGACCGGGCCGTCGACGGACTCCTGGGTGAGCGCGACGATCAGTGTCCCTTGGGCTTTCCCACCGCTCGTCGGGTAGGACACGGGGAGGAGCAGCACTCTCCAGCGTGCCCCCGTCCCGGCGGCGGAGACCGTGAAGGGTGCCGTGTGTGCCGACGCATAGGACTCGATCACCACCCCCAGCCCGGGTTGCTTCTGAGACGTGATGGCCGGACTACCGACGAAGCCGGGGCTGGCCGATACCACCCGCGTGAACGAGTCCGGGTCCAGCCAGTGTCCCGAACTGTCGACGAGGGCCGACCACGTCGAACTGCTCTCGGCGCCGCCGCGGCCGCCCGAGTCCTCGAAGTAGCGCGGACCGTTCGGGCCCACCGTGCTGGCGGCGAAGCTGGTGAGCCGCCCGTCGAGGTTGGCCTCGAGGTTCGACCGCAGCCGAGCGGTGCCGGCGAAGCCGAACAGCACCATCGCGAGGGCGCCGAGCAGCAGGATCGCCACGACGAGCTGCACCCGCAGGGGCGTCCGCGACGGCAGCCCGGTCACGCGGCGGCCGGCGCCGCGCAGCCGGGTCGCCGCCGAGGACGGGGACATCAGCGGGGCAGGCGGATCGTGTAGCCGACCCCGCGCAGGGTGTGGATGAGCCGGGGCTCG
>CAXSIB010000626.1:0-2131 GCA_964237095.1 uncultured Actinomycetales bacterium | reverse complement strand
CCGCCGTCCCTCGAGCTGCAGGACCACCCCGTCGGCGGCCACCATCCCCAGCAGGGCCTCGGGGACCGCCACGGCCCCGGTCTCCAGGGAGAGGCCGGCCAGGGCCATCGCAGCCATGACCTCCGCGACGAAGCCGCCGAGGACGGCCGTCTGCTCCTGCGCGATGCGCGCCTTGGCCGCCCGGAGCTGCAGGGAGAGCACCCGGGTGACCATCTCGCAGGAGTCGCGCACCTGGTGGGACACCCGGCGCGGGGTCTCGTGGTGGCAGGCCAGCAGCCCCCACAGCCGGCCGTCGATGATGACGGGCATCGACATGAGCGCGCTGATGCCGAGCAGCCGCAGCGAGGCCGTCTCCATCGGGAACGCGTTGCGCAGGGAGGACACGGTGGGGTCGAGCTCGACCGCGGCGGCGGCTCCCGGGAGCCCGAGCAGCCCGACCGGCTCGTCGTCGACGTCCGCGACGAGGCGGGCCCAGCTGCGCAGGTACAGGTCCTGCGACGACGTGCCGACGCTCTGCGCCGGGAAGCCGAGACCGAGGAAGGAGGCGACGCCGGACCGCCGCGACTCGGCGACGACCTCGCCCCGCGACTGGTCCCCGCCGTGGCGGTCGGGGCCCGGGTCGAACCGGTAGACGATCACCCGGTCGTAGCCCGTGAGGGCGCGGACCTCGTCGGCCGCGGCCGCGGCCAGCGCCCCGATGCTGTCGACGGACCGGAGGTGGTCCAGGGTGTGGGTGAAGCTGTCGTGCAGCGACCGCAGACCGGTCTCGGCCACCGCGGACGGCTCGAACTCGAGGATGCGCAGCCGTCCGCTCTGGTGGGCGACGAGCTCGAACTCGTCCCACACCGCGCGGGCCGCGGTCTCGGGACCGTCGGGGCCGGTCGAGGTGCCGGTCCGGTCGCGGGCCAGCCGGCGGGGTGGCAGCCGCACGACCTGGGGCTGTCGTTCACCCGTCCCGGCCGGCGCGTCGGGAACGCTCATCGGGAGCCGGCCGGCCACCGCGGCGCCCAGCAGCTCGGCCGTCGACCGGCCCAGTGCGTCGGCCGGGCTGATGTCGAGGAAGCGGCCCAGGTTCTCGCTGACGAGCTCGACCCGGGACGTGACCGGGTCGACCCCGAGCAGGAAGCCGTAGGGCTGGATCTCCCCGGGGACCCGCACGGGCTCGACCCGGTCGCCGCCGCCACCCGGCTCCGTGCGGGCGCCACCCGGGCGGGCTCCGGCCGGGGGCGCCCCGGCCGCGCGGTCGGTCCGGAGACGCGGACCGGCGGTGTCGCCCGCGGGGCTCATCCGGCTCCCTGCCTCGTCGACCTCGCAGCCGACGGGCCGGAAGGCGGCGGCTGCCGACCGGGTCCGTCGCCCCCGTGGCGACCGTGGTTCTCGGGTCCTGCTCGCCGAACCGTCGTCGACATCACTCAACGTATAGCTTTGATCACTCGTGAGTACCTGCCTGGGGACGACCCGGGGCCAGGCCTCCGCGGCACGTTCCCGGACCGACGGAAGAGGCCGACATGGACGTACGCGAGCACCGTCACGAGGCGGCCCGCCTGGAGTCGCTCCGGTCCCAGGGCCTGCTCGACAGCGCGCCGGACGAGGTGCTGGAGACTCTCACCCGGGCGGCGGCCGACGCGTGCGGGGCACCGGTCTCCCTCATCACGCTGATCGCCGCGGACCGCGTCTGGTTCCTGAGCCGGCACGGCATCGACCAGCGGGAGAGCCCCCGGACCGAGTCGCTGTGCTCGGACACGGTCGCGGCCGGTGCGCCCGTCGTGCTGCCCGACCTCACACGGGTGCCGCGCTACGCGGGCCTGCCGTCGGTCGCGGCGCCGGGTGGGTACCGCGCCTACGTCGGCGTCCCGCTCGACGACCGGGACGGCCTGCCGCTGGGCAGCCTGTGCGTGCTCGACACCAGGCCCCGGGAGTTCACCCCCGGCCAGCTCGCTGCACTGCAGGAGCTCGCCCGCGCGGTGGTGGCCGCGCTGGACGAGCGTCGGACGCAACGGGACGCGCCGGTCGTCGCCGGTACGTGAGCCGGACCGGAAATGACGGTGAGACACCATCTGCTCACCGAAGGTGATAACACGTCCGTCACGGTGGGACAAAGCCCAATCAGCTGTGAGTGACCTCGTCATCT
>CAXSIB010000625.1:0-2133 GCA_964237095.1 uncultured Actinomycetales bacterium | reverse complement strand
GCCGGGTCCGGACCTGGATCGTCGCGGTCGTCGCCCTCGCCGTCTACGCGGGTGCGGTGTGGTTCGGCGTCGGCGGCCGGGACTTCCGGACCTGGGACTTCCGGGACTTCGACGTCTACCGCGCGGGTGCGGAGGCGGTGCTCCGCGGCGCCCCGCTCTACTCCGCCCACGCCCCCGGCAGCGACCTCCTCTTCACCTACCCGCCGTTCGCGGCGCTGGTGTTCGTGCCGCTGGAGCTGGGGGTCGCCGAGCTCGCCCGGCTGCTGCTGACCGCGATCTCCCTCGGCGCGGCGGTGGTCATCGCGTACGCCACGCTCCGGGGGGTCGGGCGGGCGGCCGGCTGGCGGACGGGGTGGTGGGCCCTCGCGCTCGCCGGGCTGACCCTGCGGTCCCAGCCGTTCAGCCAGACCCTGCACCTGGGCCAGGTCAACCTGGTCGTGGTCGCGATGGTGCTGGGGGACCTCGTGCTCGTGTCCGCCCCCCGCCGGGGCTGGCTGCTCGGGGTGGCCGCGGGCTTCAAACCGACGCCGCTGGTGCTCGTCGGGTACCTCGTCCTGTCCCGCCAGTGGCGCGCCGCCGCGCAGGCCGTGGTCGGGTTCGCCGCGACCGTCGCCGTCGGCTTCGTCGTGCTGCCGTCGACCGCGCGGCTGTACTGGGGCACCGAGGTCACCGACACCGCCCGGATCGGGGCGCTGAGCTATGTCGCCAACCAGTCCCTCACCGGCCTGCTGGGCCGCGCCACCGACGACCCCGACCCGTCGTCGGGGGGCACGGTCGTCCTCGCGGTCGTCGTGCTGGCCGTGGCCGCCGTGGTGGTCGGCTGGTGGCTGTGGGGGCCGGACCGGCGCGGGGACCCCCGCGGGTCGGGCCCCCGGTCCTTCGAGGCGCTCTGTCTCGCGGCGGTGGCCGGGCTGCTCGCGTCGCCGGTGTCCTGGACCCACCACTGGGTCTGGTGCCTGCCGGTCGCGGCGGCGCTGGTCCGCCGCCTCGCCCACGTGCGCCACGACCGCGCGCTGTGGGGCTGGGGCACGGCCGCCGTCCTGTGGGTGGTCGTCTTCTGGACCGGGCCGATGTGGCACACCCCGCGGGGCGGCAACCTGGAGTTCACCGACACCTGGTGGCAGGCGATCGCGGCGGACAGCTACACCCTGCTGGGGATCGCGCTGCTCGCGGCCGCGCTCGTGCACCTGGCCTGGCCGGTGGCCTACCCGTTCCTCAAGCCCCGGCTCACCCCGGTCCGGCGGGACACCGACCTCGGCCACTGACCTCGGCGCCCGCCCTCCGCCGCGGCTCGCCGCGGGGCCCCACACTGGGGCCTCGACGACGGCCGGCGTCGACCGGCGCCGGCCCGCGCACGTCCGTACAGGGGAGAGACCGATGGCCTCGATGGCCGAGAGACTGCAGAAGCTCGTCCAGAGCCCCCAGGGCCAGAAGGTGGCCGAGAAGGCGAAGGAGATGGCCGAGAAGCCGGAGAACCAGCGCCGGATCTCCCAGCTCCGGGAGCGGCTCATGCGGTCGAAGTAGCCCCCGGGGCCGACCGTCGCGGGCGCCCGCCGTCGCCGGCGGGCGCCCGTCCGGCCGCTCAGGCCAGGGGGGTCCAGACGCGCATCGGCCCGACCTCGCGGTTGGCCCACACCGCGTAGGGGACCGCGACGGCCTCGACCGGGTCGCTGCCGCCGCGGACCGTGGCCGGCACCGCGATCGTGTGGACGCCGCCGAGGAGGTCGTCTCGCCGGGCCACGATCACCGTGTCGACGACCCCGCCGCCGGTGCCGGTGCTCGGCGCGGGCGTCGGCAGGCCGGTGCCCGCGGTCGGGGCGACGGTGATCCGGAGGTCGTCGACGGCCACCCCGGCGGCCTGGTCGACCTGCTCGAACGCGTAGACGAGCGGGCCGCGGGTGAACGCGACGCTCCCGCGGATCGCGTCGACCCGGTCGTCGGCGGTGTGCAGGCGGACCGGCATCGCCAGCTCGAGGGCCACCCGGGTGCCGGGCGTCCACACCCGCTCGACCCGGGCCGCGGTGCCGGCCGGGAACGGTCCGGCGACGGCCTCGCCGTCGACGGTCAGGGTGGCGTCGGTGCACCAGCCGGGGATGCGCAGGCTCAGCGTCCACGGCTCCGCCGGGGTCTGTT
>CAXSIB010000624.1:0-2139 GCA_964237095.1 uncultured Actinomycetales bacterium | reverse complement strand
CGCCCGTCACCCGGGCGGCCGGCGGGGTGGCCGCGGGGTCGGGCCGATCGGTGGGGGCGACCGCGAAGAGGGCCGCCGGGGCGGCGGGCTCGGTCATGGGTCGGACGCTAGTCACCGGCACCGACGGGGTCCCGGTGCGCCGTCGCGACCGCCGGCGGCCGCGATGGTGCACGGTGGACGGCTGACACCCGCCGCACCACGGCGCCACGACGTCTCGACCGGGGCGCGCCGCCGGACCACGACCAGGGAGGACCGCCGCCGTGCCACCGCCGGACCGCCTCGACGAGCTCCCGGCCGCCGCCGCCGCCACCACCGCCACCACCGCCACGGCCGCCGGCGGCCGGTCGACCGGGGAGGTCGCCGCCGAGCAGGCCGTGCTGGACCGCCTGCACGTGCTGCTGACCCGCGAGCAGGTGGCCGCGCAGGCCGAGCTCGACGCGGTCCGCCGCACCGGCGGGGTCGGGACGGCCGCGGGCGGTGCCGAGCGGGACGCCCTCGACGCCCACTGGAGCCTGCGCAGCGCCGAGCTGCACGCGGTGTCGGACCGGCTCTGCTTCGGGCGCCTCGACCTCGTCGGCGGCGACGTCCACCACATCGGCCGGGTCGGGCTGTCCGACGGGCCCCGCCAGGCCCAGGTGGACTGGCGGGCGCCGGTGGCCGCGGCCTTCTACCAGGCGACCGGTGCCCACCCCGGCGACGTCGCCCGCCGGCGGCACCTCGCGACGAGCGGCGACCGGGTCACCGAGATCTCCGACGAGGTCTTCGACGCCGCGGCGCTGCCGCCCGGCGCGGTGGTCGTCGAGGGCCGGGGCGCCCTGGCGAGCGCCCTCGAGGCGCCGCGGACCGGCCGGATGCGCGACATCGTGGCCACCGTCCAGGCCGAGCAGGACCGGGTGGTGCGCTCCCCGCTGCGCGGGGTGCTGGTCGTGCAGGGCGGTCCCGGCACCGGCAAGACCGCCGTCGCCCTCCACCGCGCGGCCTACCTCCTCTACACCCACCGCGACCGCATCGCCCGGTCCGGGGTCCTCCTCCTCGGCCCGACGCGAGCGTTCCTGGACTACGTGTCCGCGGTGCTGCCCTCCCTCGGGGAGAGCGGGGTGGTCGCGGCCACGCCGGACACCCTCGTCGCCGGGGTGACGGTCACCGCCACCGAGGACTGGCCGGTGGCCGCGCTGAAGGGCGACGCCCGGATGGCGCGGGTCCTGGAGCGCGCGGTCCGCGACCGCCAGCAGGTACCCGCCCGGGCCCGGACGATCGAGGTCGACGGGACCCGCGTGCGGGTCGACCCGCGCGACGTCCGCGCCGCGCAGGAGAAGGCGCGGCGGACCCGGAAGCCGCACCTGGCGGCCCGGCGGACCTACGCCCTGGCCATGCTCGACACCCTCGCCACCCGGATGGCCGCCGCCCGCGGCATCGAGCCGGACGACGAGGACCGCGCCTACCTCGTGGCGCTGCTGCGGGAGGCCCCGGAGATCGTCCGCGCCGTCAACCGGGGCTGGCTCCCGATCTCCCCGCGCCGCCTCGTGCGGGAGCTGCTCACCGACCCGGCCCGCCTCGCCGCCGCGGGCGCCGGGCTCCGCGCGGCCGAGCGGGCGCTGCTGCTGCGCCCCGCCGGGCACGGCTGGACCAGTGCCGACGTCGCGCTCGTGGACGAGGCGGCGGACCTGCTCGGCGAGGACGACACCGCGGCCCGGGCGGCGGCCGCGCGCGCGGCTTCGGAGAAGGCACAGGAGACCGCGTACGCCGCGCAGGTGCTGGCGTCGTCCGGGATCGGCGGGGTGGACGCCGGGAGCCTCGCCTCCCGGTATGCCGGCAACGGGGGGAGAGCACTGCTCTCGACGGCCGACCGGGCCGAGCAGGACCCGACGTGGGCGTTCGGGCACGTCGTCGTCGACGAGGCGCAGGAGCTGTCGGCGATGGCGTGGCGGGCGGTGTTCCGCCGCTGCCCGTCGAAGTCCCTCACCGTGGTCGGGGACGTCGCGCAGACGGGGTCGGCCGCGGGGACGCAGTCGTGGGCCGCCGCGTTCGCCCCACACGTCCAGGACCGCTTCACGGTCGAGGAACTCACCGTCAACTACCGGACGCCGGGCGCGGTCATGGCCGTGGCCGCCCGCGTGCTCGCCGCGGCCGGCCCCGCCC
>CAXSIB010000623.1:0-2142 GCA_964237095.1 uncultured Actinomycetales bacterium | reverse complement strand
GACGGCGCGCCCGGGCCGGCGCGGCCACCGCGGGGGTCGACGCGCCGGTCGCGGCCCGCGCCGAGCCGTCGCGGACACGGCGATCACGGTGACCGCTGGTCGACGGGCTGCGTGGCACCATCGACGCGTGCCCACGATGCGTCGCCGCGACGCCACCCTGACCGGTGTGGCCGGCACGCTGCGGATGGACCGGCGCACCAAGAACCTCACCAAGCGGCTGCGCCCGGGCGACATCGCGCTGATCGACCACCTCGACCTCGACCGGGTCAGCGCCGAGGCCCTGGTCGGGGCGGACGTCGCGGTCGTGCTCAACGCCGCCAAGAGCACGTCGGGTCGCTATCCCAACCTCGGCCCCGAGATCCTCGTCCGGGCCGGCATCCCGCTGATCGACGACCTCGGGCCGGACGTGTTCGCCCGGCTCTGTGAGGGCGACCGGGTGCGGGTCGAGGGCACCGAGGTCCACCGGGGTTCCGTCGTCGTCGCGGACGGGGTCCTGCAGACCGTCCAGAGCGTCGCGCTCGCCGCGGAGGAGGCCCGCGCCGGGCTCTCGACCCAGCTCGAGGCCTTCGCCGCGAACACCATGGAGTACCTGCGGCGCGAGCGGGACCTGCTCCTCGACGGCGTCGGCGTGCCGGAGGTCGCCACCGACCTCGACGGCGCGCACGTCCTGATCGTCGTGCGCGGGTACGACCACAAGGAGGACCTGGCGACGCTGCGGCCCTACATCCGCGAGCACCGCCCGGTCCTGATCGGGGTCGACGGGGGGGCCGACGCCCTGGTCGACGGCGGCTACTGGCCGGACATGATCATCGGTGACATGGACTCGGTGAGCGACGAGGCGCTGCGCTGCGGGGCCGAGCTCGTCGTGCACGCCTACCGCGACGGCACCGCGCCCGGTCGCGCCCGCCTCGACGCCCTCGGGCTGCCGTGCGTGGTGTTCCCGGCGACCGGGACGAGCGAGGACGTGGCGATGCTGCTCGCGGACTCCAAGGGCGCCCGCCTGATCGTGGAGGTCGGCGGGCACGCCACCCTGGTGGAGTTCCTGGACAAGGGCCGGTCGGGGATGGCGAGCACGTTCCTGACCCGGCTGCGGGTCGGCGGCAAGCTGGTCGACGCCAAGGGCGTGTCCCGGCTCTACCGGAGCCGGATCCGGACCTGGCAGCTGCTGCTGGTGGTCCTCGCCGGGCTGGTCGTGCTGGCGGTCGCGATCGCGGCCACCCCGGCGGGCCAGACCTGGGCGGAGGTGTTCGCGGCGCGATGGGACGCCCTCGCCTACTGGGCACGGTCGCTGTTCTGAGCCCGGTACCCCGGGTTCCCCCAGTCCCCCCGGCCGGACCCGTCCCGGCGGCGGGGCCGTGGGTGGTCCCGATCGGCACGCGGTCCTGACGCCGTGGTCGACTTCCGGTACCACATCGTCTCGATCGTGGCGATCTTCCTGGCGCTCGCGATCGGCATCGTGCTGGGCGCGGGCCCGCTCAAGACCACGTCGGACTCTCAGCTGAAGATCCAGGTCAGCGACCTGCGGACGGCCCGGTCGACGTTGCAGGGCTCCCTCGACCAGGCCAACGGCCAGCTGCAGTTCCTCGACCGCTTCGGCACCGAGGTCGCCCCGGCGCTGCTGGCCAACCGGCTCGCGGGCCTGCAGGTCGCGGTCGTGGCGATGCCGGGTGCGGACTCCTCGATCGTGTCCGGGCTGGTCGCGACGCTGGAGCAGGCGGACGCGACGGTCTCCGTCCGGGCCAGCATCACCGGCTCGTGGACCGACCCGGCGCACCGGGTCGCCCTCGCCGAGGCGCTGCGGACCGGCGCCGTCGTCCCGTCGCCGAGCGCCGGCGGGGTCGCCACCCCCTCGACGGCCGCCGTCCCCACCGGCTCCCCGTCGGTGTCGGCGTCACCGCTGCCCTCGGCGGCCGCGACCGTCTACGCCGACGCGGCCCGGGAGCTGGCGACGGCCCTGCTCACCTCGGCGACCACCGGCGCCCGGGCGGGCGCGGCCCCGACGTCCCCGGCCGCGGCGACCACCCCCTCGGCCGCCGTCCCCCCGAGCGTCCCGACGACCCCCCCGACGGCCGTGGTCGGTCGCGCGCCGACGACCGGAGCCGCGCCCGCGGCGTCGAGACCCGCGACCACGCTCGCGGCCCG
>CAXSIB010000622.1:0-2157 GCA_964237095.1 uncultured Actinomycetales bacterium | reverse complement strand
ACCCGCACCCGCGGGTCGCCGCCGACCCGCCGGCGCACGACGGCGGCGGTGCCGTCGGTCGACCCGTCGTCGCAGACCACCAGCTCCGCCTGGGATCCGGCCCGGGTGTAGTCGTCCAGCGTGGCGAGCAGTGCGGTCAGGCACGGCTCCACCCGGGCCGCCTCGTCGCGGACCGGCAGCAGCAGCGACAGGAACTCCTGCGGGGCCGGTGCGTCCCGAGCCCGAGCCGGGGGCGGGCGGCGCAGCAGCCAGAGGTTCACCAGCGAGTGCAGGCCCAACGCCGTCGCGAGCAGCGACCCGGCGGCCACCAGCCCGCGCGCCCCGGCCGCCGTGTCCGTCCTCACGGCAGCACCCGCGCCGGATCGCCGCCGGCGGGCGCCCTCGTCGTCCCGGTGTCGCGGCCGGTGGCCGCCCGGGTGGGGGAGCGGAGCCGGCGGTACCGGTCGACGGCCGGGACGGCGACCAGGCCCATCGCGATCCCCCCGACGACCGCGACCCCCGGCCGGTCGAAGAAGGCCGCGTTGGCGACGATCCCACCGACCCAGGTCCAGCCGGCCAGGATCCCGACCACCGGACCCGGGGACACCCCCGGGCGCAGCCGGGAGCCCAGCAGGAGCTCGAGAGCGCCGACGACCGCGGCCGAGACCCCCAGCCAACCCAGGGAGTTCGACACCGGGATGCCGTGGATGCCCGGCAGCGACGGGGTCGGTCGGAGCCAGCGCCAGTGCCCGCCGGCGACCATCTGGGGGTCGAGGAAGAGGTCCCACGACGCCAGCGCCCAGCTCCCCGCGATCCAGCGGACGACCCGAGCGCGCCCGCCTGGCCGACCCGCCAGCAGACCGGCGACCCGCCACGCGGGCCAGGCCGCCATCGTCCAGGCCAGCGGGACCACCACTGGCACCCCGAGCACCTGCGGGCCGAGGGTGCCCGTGTAGGTGTAGGCGCCGAACGGCCGGCCGGTGTGGACGCCGACCACCTCCGCGAGCCCGCCGAGGACCGCGCCGCAGCCGAGCAGTGCGGCCGCGGTGCGGGCACCGCCGACCCGCAGGGCGTCGGCCACCCCCGCGGCGGCGAACACGACGACGGTGACGACGGACAGGGTCGTGCGGGTGGCGTCGCCGGCCGGCGGATAGGCGATCTGCAGACCGACCGTGGCGAGCGCGAGGGTGAGTCCCACCCCGGCGACCGGGCGCGGCCGGCGTCTCACGGTGCCACCGCCAGCTCGCGGTGCCCGAACGTGCCGCTGGCCTCCAGGAGTCGGAAGCGGGCGAACAGCTCCTCGGCGTACCAGTCCTCCACCGGGGTCGCCGCGACGGCCGCGAGGTGCGCGGGCCCCCGGTAGGCCCAGCTGCGCAGCGTCGCGGCGTCGGACCAGACGCTCAGGGTCCCCTGCAGGCCGACCGGTGCCTCTCCGATCCCGAGCGCGAGCACCGGGCCGGGTCCGTCGGCGGTGTGCAGGCTCGCCGAGACCGGGGGGACCGCCGACCAGAACCGGCGCATCCGCCCCACCCGCAGCCGCGCCCGGGTGACGGCGACGACGGGGCCGTCCCACCGCAGCCCGCCGCGGGCACCGGGCCGCCCGAACGGCTCCCGGCCGGACCAGGTGCCGCGGCTGGACACGGGGTCCAGCAGCAGCCGGAGGTGCTCGTCGCTGCGGGCGGCCCACCGGCGCAGCGCCGGGTCGCCGTCGAGGGCGAGGGCGGCCGCCCGGTCGGTGGTGCAGGTCAGCAGCGCCCAGTGGTGGACGTCGGCGTCGCGCGCGGTGAAGGTCCGCCCGTCGCCGGTTCCGAGCAGCTTCGCGAAGCGCACCCCCGGACGGTGGCGGACGCCGCGGTCGCGCGCCATCGACACCAGCGCCGCCGGCACCGCCCGCGACGGGACACCCCAGATGTCGACGCGGACGACGGGCACGTCGGACTCCACGCCACCAGGGTAGGAACCCGCCGCCAGCGCTGGCCGGCCGGCTGTCGTCCGGCCGCCGCCCGAGCCTGGTCCGGGCCGTTCCCGGACACGCTCCGCGCCGTCCCGGACACCGGCCGCCGGGGTGCTTGCCCCGACGTCGAAAGCGTGTTCGAATACGGCATGACCACATCACCGCTCCCGGGCGAGGTCGTCCCCACGGCTCCCCACCGGCCCACCGGCCCCGCGGCGGCGGCC
>CAXSIB010000621.1:0-2158 GCA_964237095.1 uncultured Actinomycetales bacterium | reverse complement strand
ACGGCGGCGGCGAGGTCCCCGAGACCTTCAGGGACCGCGGCCGACGCCGGGTCGCGGCGGGTCGCCCGGCCGAGCACCGCGGCCGGCAGCGGGTGCTCGATGACCTCGTCCACCCGGCCGTCCAGGGCCGCGTTCGCCAGCTGGTCCGCCCGCTTATTCTCCTCCCGCGGCACCCAGGTCCAGCGGGTCTGGCCGGCGGGCAGCGTGCGGCGGGCCTCGTCGGCGAGCGGCTTCAGGTCGGCGTGCTTGATCTTCCAGCGGCCGGCCATCTGCTCGACGACCAGCTTGGAGTCCATCCGGACCTCGATCGCCGCGTCGGGGTCGAGGGCCTGCACCAGCAGCAGGCCGGCGATGAGACCGCGGTACTCCGCCACGTTGTTGGTCGTGGTGCCGATGGTCTTCGCGTCCTCGGCGAGGACCTCCCCGCTGTCGGCGTCGGCCACCAGCGTCCCGTAGGCCGCCGGGCCGGGGTTGCCCCGCGAGCCGCCGTCGGCCCGGACGACGAAGCGGCGCCGCGGCCCGGCCGCCGACCCCGACCCGGAAGCCGAGGTCGAGGCGTTCGAGCCGTACGTGTCCCCGCTGCTCACACGCGCACCAGGATGCGGTCGCACTCCTCGCAGCGCTGGATCTCCTCCGGCGGCGCCGCCGCCATCCGGGCCCGTTCCGCGGCGGTCAGCTCCAGGGAGCAGCCCAGGCAGCGGTTCCCCCGCAGGGCCGCGGCGCCGACGCCCTGCGAGGACGTCCGGATCCGGCCGTAGAGGGTGAGGAGGTCGGCCGGGACCCGGGCGGCGAGGGCGTCGCGGTCCACCCGGCCGGTGGCGACCTCGGTGTCGATCGCGTCGAGGTCGGTGTCGCGGGTGCCCTGCTCCAGCTGGAGCCGGCCGGACAGCTCCGCCCGCTGGGCCGCCAGGACGTCGCGGCCGGAGACCGCCTCCTCGAGGGCCTCCATCACCTCGAGCTCGGCGTCCTCGAGCTCGGCGATCCGCCGGCGCTCGACCTCGACCCCCGAGCTGAGCGCCTGCATGTCCTTGGCCGAGCCGAGCCCCGAGTCCAGCCGGGCGCGGTCGCGGTCGAGGCGGCCCCGGACCGCCTGCACCTCGCCCTCCGCGTGCTGCTGGTCGCGGCCGAGCTCGACGACGGCCAGCTCGGCCTTCGCGAGCGGGTCGGCGAGCGCGGCGAGGGCGGCGTCGAGCTCGGCGATCCGGGCCAGCTGCGGCAGCGTCCGCGCCCGCCGGGCCAGGGCGTCCAGGTGCGAGTCAACGGCCTGGACCTCCAACAGGAGCTGCTGGTCAGCCGTCGATGCCTGCACCGCACGTCCCTTCTCTCACTCGTCTCCGGAGCACCTGCCACCCCGCCGGCCGAGGGCTCGCACCGGAGGGCCGGTGGGGCCGTCGACCGTCGCGGCGGCGTCGGGGCCACCGTAGCGACGCGGGGCCCGGACGCTCTCAGCCCGCGACGAACGTCCACGGGTCGGTGCAGGTGGTGGACACCGTCATCTCGGGCGGCCGGGTCCACCCGTCGTCGGTGAGGACCCCGTGCAACCGGGCCGCCGCGTCCGGGAGCCACGGCCACTCACTCGCCCAGTGCGTCAGGTCCACCAGCAGGGGCTGGGGATCGTCACCGCCGCGCCGGTCGGTCCGCGGCTGGCGGGCGGTCGACGCGCGGTGGTGGCGCAGGTCCGCGGTGACGTAGACGTCGGCGCCGGCCGCCGCGGCGGTGTCGAGCAGGCTGTCCCCGGCGCCGCCGCAGACGGCCACCGTCCGCACGGTCGCGGCGGGGTCGCCCGCGGCCCGGACCCCCGCGGGAGTCGCCGGCACCGCGGCGGCGAGACGCCGGACCAGCTGGGCGAACGTGGTCGGAGCGGGCAGCGACCCGATCCGGCCGAGCCCGGTCGGGCCGGGCTCGGGGGCGAGGGCGTGCAGGTCGTGCGCCGGCTCCTCGTAGGGGTGGGCGGCCCGCATGGCCGCGAGGACGGCCGCCCGCGCCGCCCGCGGGACCAGGACGTCGATCCGCAGCTCCGCGACGGACTCCAGGACGCCGGCGCGGCCGATCGCCGGGTGCGCGCCCGCGCCGGGGCGGAACCGGCCGGTGCCCGGGCTCTCCCACGACGCCTCCGTGTAGTCCCCCAGGCGGCCGGCGCCGGCCGCGGCGAGCGCCG
>CAXSIB010000620.1:0-2165 GCA_964237095.1 uncultured Actinomycetales bacterium | reverse complement strand
CCGGCGGCTTCGGCGGGACGCGCCGCTCCAGGGGGTTCGGCGGCACCCGCGGCGGCACGGGCGGGACCGGTGGGTTCGGCCGGGGCAACGGCGGCTTCGGCGGGACCGGGACCACCGGTCGCGCCGGCGGCACCGGCGGGGCGGCGGGGAGCCTGCTCGACGCGAGCACCCCGAGCGCGGCGCTGACCGCGCTGCTGACGGCGGACGCCTCCCGCTACGCCTGGGTGGCGGCCGCGGTCGGCTCGCAGAGCGCGTCGGGCTACCAGCTCGCGGCCCGTGCGCCGGTCATGTCGATCGGCGGGTTCAACGGCTCCGACCCGGCGCCCACCCTCGTGCAGTTCGAGCGGTTCGTGGCCCGGGGCCGGATCCACTACTTCCTCAGCGGGTCGGGCGGGTCGGGCTTCGGCCGGCAGAACGGCGGCAGCACCGACTCCGCGCAGATCTCGGCGTGGGTCGCCGCGCACTTCACCGCGACCACCGTCGGCGGGATCACCGTCTACGACCTGACGACCGGGTCCGCGGGCTCGACGGGGACGGTGTCGGCGGTCTGAACCGACGGCGGAGCCCGGCCGCCGGCACGGTGGGTCGGGCGGAACCGCCGACTCACCCGGCCGCACAGGCACCTGGGGACACAGAGCTACCTCAGGTGACGTTCAGTTATCTTACCGAGTGACTCCCCGGGCGGCGCCTCTCGCTGTGGACCCGAGCCGTGCTGCTCCCGCCCGGCGGCAGATCCTGCCGGGGCTGCTCGCCGGTGCGCGTCGGTACCGGGTGGCCCGGCACCCCGGGGTCGCGACCCCGCTGGTCATGGCCCGCTGCACCGTCGGCCTGCTGGCCGCCGGCGCCCTCGCGGCGCTGGTCGGGACCGGGCCCGGCCACTCCGCGGGCATGGACGTCGCCCTGATCCGGCTGGTCGCCGCCGTCGCGGTCGCCGTCGCCGTCGCGGTGTGGACGGCCCGCCACCGGCTCCCGCGGTGGACCTACCACCTGACCGTGCTGGCGGGCACCGTGCTGATCACGGTCGCGACCGCCGTGGCCGGCGGGGTCGCCTCGGCACTGGTCTACGCCACCATCTACCTGTTCGTGGCCGTCGAGGTGTCGGTCGTCTTCCGCTGGCCGGCCGCGCTGGGCCACCTCGCGGTCCTGGTCGTCGGCGCCCAGCTGGCCTTCCGCGCCGTCGGCGTGCCCCTCGCGGACCGGGCGGTCCCCGTGGCGGTGGCGGTCGCGGTGGCGGTCGCGGTGGGCTGGCTGGCCCGGCGGGTCGACGACGCCGAGACCGACGGCCTGACCGGACTGACGAACCGGCGCGGCTTCGACCGGGCCCTGCAGCAGCAGCTCGTCGAGGCCGCGCACGCCGACGGCCTCCTCGTCCTCGCCCTGCTCGACCTGGACCACTTCAAGGCGGTCAACGACGCCGGCGGCCGCGTGGCGGGCGACCGGCTCCTGGGGGTCACCGCCCAGCTGTGGCGGGCCGCGCTGGCGCCGGGCCAGCTGCTGGCCCGCTACAGCGGGGACAGTTTCGCGCTGCTGCTACCCGGTCACACCGCGGCGTCCTCGCTGAGCGTGGTCGGCGCTCTGCGGGACCGCCTGACCGCGCCGCAGACCTGCTCGGTCGGTCTGGCCGCCCGGGTGGCCGGGGACTCCATCAGCCTGCTCGTGAGCCGGGCCGACGCCGCCCTGTACGACGCGAAGCGCGGCGGGCGCGACCGGGTCTCCCACCGCCCGGGCGTCCGCGCCGTCGACCCCGCGGAGGCGGACCTGGCCCGCGGACTGCAGGCGGGTGAGCTCTTCGTCGTCTACCAGCCGCTGGTCGACCTGACCTCGGAGGAGACCGTCGGGGTGGAGGCCCTGATCCGGTGGCGCCACCCCCGGCGCGGGATCGTCGGCCCGGACGAGTTCATCGGGGTCGCCGAGACCGGGGAGCTGATCCACGAACTCGGCCGGTTCGTCCTGGGTCAGGCCGTGCGCCAGGGGGCGCGGTGGCGCGACCGGGACGGCCTCGTGTTGGAGATCGCGGTCAACGCGGCCGGGGGCGAGCTCGCGCGCCCCGGCTACGCCGCGGAGGTCCTGGCCACCCTCCACGAGGTGGGGCTGCCGGCCTCGCAGCTCACGGTGGAGGTGACCGCGCGCACGCTGGACGCGGACTCACCGCCGGGGCTGGGCGC
>CAXSIB010000619.1:0-2165 GCA_964237095.1 uncultured Actinomycetales bacterium | reverse complement strand
AGGATGACCCCGCCGCGGGTGTCGAAGCCGTCCATCTCGACGAGCAGCTGGTTGAGGGTCTGCTCGCGCTCGTCGTGACCGCCGCCGAGGCCCGCGCCGCGCTGGCGGCCGACCGCGTCGATCTCGTCCACGAAGACGATCGCGGGCGCGTTCGCCTTGGCCTGCTCGAACAGGTCGCGGACGCGGCTGGCGCCGACGCCGACGAACATCTCGACGAAGTCCGAACCGGAGATCGAGTAGAAGGGGACGCCCGCCTCACCGGCCACGGCCCGGGCCAGCAGCGTCTTGCCCGTCCCGGGAGGGCCGTACAGCAGCACGCCCTTCGGGATCTTCGCCCCGACGGCCTGGAACTTGGCCGGCTCCTGGAGGAACTCCTTGATCTCCTCGAGCTCCTCGACGGCCTCGTTGGCCCCGGCCACGTCCCCGAAGGTGGTCTTGGGGGTGTCCTTGGTGATCAGCTTGGCTTTCGACTTGCCGAAGTTCATGACCCGGCCGCCACCGCCCTGAGCCTGGTTCATCAGGAACAGGAACAGCACGACGATCAGCACGAGCGGTAGGACGGAGATGAGGAGTGAGCCCCAGAAGCTGGAGCGGGCGGTCGTGACGGTCCAGTCGGTCAGCGTCTTGGCGTCCTTGGACGCCTGGAGCTCCGTGGCGATGGTGGTCGCCTGGGCGTCGGAGATGTAGGTGGCCTGCCACTGCTCACCCTGGTCGGTGACGACCCGGATCGTGGTGTCGTTGCCGCGCACCAGGGTGGCGGACTTGACGTCGCCCTGCGAGATCGCGGTCAGGACGGCGGACGTGGACTTCGACTGGTAGCCGCTCGCCCCGTTGAGCAGCGAGAGCACCACGACGACCACGACCACGACGAGCGCGATCCACGGCAGCGGACCTCGGAGTAGACGCTTCACATCCATGCTGGCGGGCCCCGGGGCCCTGTCCCTTCTCGCTGAAGTGCTCCACACCTGCTGTACTGCCGCCGGCTGTGCGACGGACCGCCGTGCGGCCGACCAGGCGTGCGACCGGCGTCCGACCTCAGGGTCGGTAGCCGTCTGGAGCGTTCAGACGACGGTACACGCGGACCCGACACGGTGGTGGGCCCTCCCCGAGTGGTCGGGGACGGCGCTGGTTCGGAGCCGAGGGCCTCACGGACGGCTCGCCCGGGAGGGTCCGCAGCGTGGACGGGTGTCCCCGCTGCCCCCGTGGAACGGAGGGCGCCGGGACGCTGTTCCCGCAGGTCGGCAGGGTGTGCGCAACTCTCAGCCGCGTCTCAGGACCCGGCGGTGCGGGGGACCGGCGGGCCGGTCGGTCAGGCGCTCGCCGTGGCGACCCGGGGGTCGAGCGTGCCCACGCAGTCGAGGTTGCGGTACTGCTGGGCGTGGTCGAGGCCGTAGCCCACGACGAAGGCGTCGGGGATGTCGAAGCCGACGTAGGAGACGTCCACGTCGAGGGTCGCCGCGTCGGGCTTGCGGAGGAGCGTGCAGACCCGGACCGACGCCGGACCGCGCGACTCCAGGTTGGAGACCAGCCAGGAGAGCGTCAGCCCGGTGTCGATGATGTCCTCCACGACGAGCACGTCACGGCCGGAGACGTCGGCGTCGAGGTCCTTCAGGATGCGGACGACCCCGGACGAGCGGGTGCCGGACCCGTAGGAGGAGATGGCCATCCAGTCGATCTCGACGCTGAACGGGAGGGCGCGGGACAGGTCGGCCATCACCATCATCGCGCCCTTGAGCACCCCCACCAGCAGGAGGTCCCGACCGGCGTAGTCCTCCGCGATCTGGCCCGCCAGCTCGGCGAGGCGGCTCCGGATCCGCTCGGCGGGGATGAGGACGTCGGTGAGGACGTCCCCCGCGGCAGCAGCGTCCACGCGGCAGGCTCCATCCCTTGGTGCGAGGTCTCGGCTGCGCTGACCCTGCCACACCGGGCCGCGCCGCCCGCGTCGTCGGTGGGAGCCGGCGCGCGGACCGGCCGGCCTCATCCCCCGGCGCGGCCCCCGAGGTGCAGCCGACCCCCGCGGCGGCCGGCGGTGACCGCCCCGGGCAGGTCGAGGGGGCCCTGGCCGTGCCAGTCGGTGACGAGGGCCTCGAGGGCGTCGACGTGGCCCGCGGCCAGGTCCGACGGGGGCGCGCCGGCGTCGACCGCGGCGGTCCGGAGGACCCGCC
>CAXSIB010000618.1:0-2167 GCA_964237095.1 uncultured Actinomycetales bacterium | reverse complement strand
GAGGGGATCGAACCCCCGACCGCTGGTTTGTAAGACCAGAGCTCTACCGCTGAGCTATGCGCCCGGCGCGCGGACACCCGGCGCGGAGGGACCCAGGCTAGCGGCCGTCAGGTGGTCAGATCGGGGACGAGCGCGGCCGCCGCGGCGACGTGGGACGGGAGGTCGCGCCCGGCACCGATGGAGTTCACGACCGACCAGCGCAGGATCCCGGCCCGGTCGACGAGGAAGGACCCGCGCACCGCGCAGCCGCGCTCGGGGTCGAACACCCCGTAGGCGCGGGCGAGGCGCCCGTGGGGCCAGAAGTCGGACAGGACCGGGAACTGCATCCCGACCTGGTCGGAGAACACCCGCAGCGCGAACAGCTGGTCGCACGACACCGCGACGAGCGTGGTGCCCGCGTCGGCGAGCTGCCCGTACAGCTCGACCAGCCCGGCCATCTCCCCCGTGCACGTCCCGGAGAACGCGAACGGGAAGAAGACCACCAGGACCGGGCCGGTCGCACGGGACTCGGCCAGGGAGAACGGGGATCCGTGCTGGTCGGGCAGCTCGATCTCCGGGGCCCGGTGCCCGACGAGGAGCTCGCCGTCGACGACCGCGAGACCGTCCGCGGCCGGGGTGTCCGCCGGGACACCGCCGACCGACCCAGGGACCGGCGTGGTCACCGCCGCGACTTCGTGCGCGGTGCGACGAGCTTCGTCCCCGACCAGTCGGGCGACGCGGACAGGTTCGTGGTCGACGCGAGACCCGCGGTCGGGGCCGCCTCCGCGACGTCGCCCGGGTCGACATGGCCGTCGCGGCCGATCTTCGGGGTGAGCAGCCAGATGAAGCCGCCGTCGGTGAGGTCCCCGAGGGCGTCCACGAGCGCGTCGGCCAGGTCCCCGTCCTCGTCGCGCCACCACAGCAGCACCGCGTCGACCACGTCGCCGTGGCCGGGGTCGACCATCTCCGCGCCGAGCGCGCCTGCGACGGACTCCCGCAGCGTCTCGTCGACGTCGGTGTCCCAGCCGATCTCCTGCACGACCTGGCCCTCGTGGAACCCGAGGCGGCCCGCGGGCGTGTCGGGGGCGGGACTCACGCCACCCTGCCCATCGACACGCGACTCCTCCGTCTGTCCGTACGTCGCCCGGATGACCCGGGCGCGCGGGTAGAGGGGAGCATAGCGAGAGCGGCGGCGCGCAGGCGTGGCCCCGGGTGGCGGGGTCGGCCCGGCCCGCGCCCGACGGCGGTCGGGCCGGCAGCCCGGCCCGCACGCGACCGCGATCAGGCCGGCGGCCGCGTTGGCATGCTGGACGCGTGCCCGCTCCCGCCAGCCGCTCGCCCTCCCCCGCCGACGACCCCGCCACCCCGACACCGGGGACCCCGGACACCCCCGCGGCGCCCGCGGCCGCGGCCCCGCCGCCCGCCGGCGTCGACCGTGCGGTGCGCGCCAGGTCCTTCGGCGCGGTGGCCGCGGACTACCACGCGGCGCGGACCACCTACTCCCGCGAGGCCATCGACTGGGTCCTCTCCCCGGCCGGGACCGGGGCGCTCGACGTCCTCGACCTCGCCGCGGGCACCGGCCTGCTGAGCGCCGCCCTGCTCGCCCACGTGCCGACCCCCCGCGTCACCGCCGTGGAGCCCGACCCGGGCATGCGGGCGGAGTACGCCCGCCAGACCCCGGGCGTCGCGGCGCGCGAGGGCACCGCGGAGTCGATCCCCGTCGGGGACGCGACCGCGACGGGCGGGCTGGACGCGGTGGTCGCGGGCACCGCCTTCCACTGGTTCGACCTCGACCGGGCGCTGCCGGAGATCGCGCGGGTGCTGCGCGGCGGCGGGGTCCTGGCCGCGCTGTGGACCGGCCCCGACGAGTCCGTCGACTGGGTCCACGACTACCGGGTCGCCGGGCGGCTCGTGCCCCCCGGCGACGCCGACCCGCGGTCCCGCCACCCCTCCGGCGCCATCCCGGACCACCCGCTGTTCGAGGGGACCGAGGAGCGGGTCTTCCGGCACGTGGAGGTCAGGTCGGTCGACAACCTGGTCGCCGCGGTGTCCACCTACTCCGAGGTGATCACCGCGACCCCCACGCAGCGCGAGCAGGCCATCACGGGCACCGAGGAGCGGCTCCGCGCCCGCCTCGACGCGGTCGGTCCCGCGGACCCGGACCGGCCGGGGACGGTCGCCGTGCCGG
>CAXSIB010000617.1:0-2173 GCA_964237095.1 uncultured Actinomycetales bacterium | reverse complement strand
GTCCTGGTCGGCGCCGACCCGGCGCTGCGGGAGTCCATGACCGGACTCGGGACCACCAGACTCCTCCAGGCGTGCGCCCACCTGCCCACCACCGCCCAGACCGCCGGCGACGTCCTCGAGACGACCCAGTTCGCCCTCCGGCTCCTCGCCCGGCGGGTGCTGTCCCCCACCGAGGAGATCGACGACCTCAACACCCGCCTGACCCTCACCATCAGCGCCCACGCACCCGCCCTCCTCGCCCGCAACGGGGTCGGACCGGACACCGCCGCCGCGCTGCTCATCGCCGCCGGGGACAACCCCGACCGACTGCACTCCGAGGGCTCGTTCGCCGCGCTCTGCGGGGTCAGTCCCGTCGAGGTCTCCTCCGGCACCAGCCAACGACGGCGCCTCAACCGGGGCGGTGACCGCCAGGCCAACGCCGCCCTGCACCGGGTCGCCCTGTCCCGCCTCCGCTGGGACCAGCCCACCCGCGACTACGTGCAGCGCCGCGTCCGCGACGGCAAGACCCGCCGCGAAGCGGTCCGCTGCCTCAAGCGGTACATCGCCCGCGAGCTCTACCCGATCATCACCCACCCCGTCCGAAGCGAGCCGCCAACATTGCTCAACGCTGCCTGACATCCATAGGGGCATCAAGCTCGAGGGTGGTGGCGCGGGTCGATCGGATCGGTCATTCTCTTCTGGTGGCGTCCTCCGCGGGTCCGGTCGCGCTCAACCGCGGCGGTCCTGAGCACCGCCCCGGGACGGCGGGCCGGACAGGCCGTCTGCGGGGTCTCTGGGACCAAGTCCGCAGTATAGGAGGTGTTCACCGCCGACGACCGCCCCCCCGGATCCGGCCGCGGTCACGATCTGCGGGGCCTGCCCCGTCCTCGCCGCGTGTCACCGCTATGCCCGCACCACCCGCCACCTCACCGGCATCTGGGGTGCCCGTCAGCGGATGGGAAGTCCTGGCCGCCCCGGCTGGGCGGGTGATCGACCCGGCCGGCTAACCCGGACCCGGCGACCGCCCGTCAAGATCGGCCGGTCGTGGCCCGGCGGCGAGGTCAGCCAGGCATCGTCGGGAGGTGGGCGGTCAGCGGGCGAGGGAGCCGACCGGCTGCCGGCGATGAAGGAGGCACCGGCGGTGTCGGAAGTCACGGCGGTGAATCGTTCCCAGCCCGCCCGAGGAGCTCCGTACCCCCGCGCGACACCACAGCGGCGACTCCCGGGCCGCATCGGAGCCCAGCGGTGCGGTGTCGACGTGGAACCGGGCTACTGGGATCCGCGATACCGGGTAGACAAGTCGTGGCGGCGAGCAACCGACCGTCGGCGGTCAGCTTCTCGTGGGCCTCGGCCATCGACGATGTCCTGACCGGGGCATCGGAGATGGACAGCCGGGGACCGCTGTCCAAGCTTAACGCCCACCGGGGTACGACTCCCGTCAACGCACGGTCCAAGGCCGCGGACCCGACCGACGCCGGCGACCCGGACGCCCTCCCCCGAACCGGCTGCGTCGACCTCCTCCGCCCGGGCTGGGCAGGCAAGTAGCGGGCACCGCGGGGCGCAATCAGGATACGACCCCTGCGACAGGGGAGAGCCGCGACCGTGAAACCCACGCCCAGACGACGGCCGTCGGTTTGCTGCTCGCCGGTGCCACCACGCGGACCTCCGCGAGCAGCGTGGCCCGACGGCCCCCGGCGCTGTCCTCCGCACCGCACTTGCTCCGGACGACCGCCCCGTCGGTAACCGACGCCGGCGGCGCCCGACCCCCTCGATCAAGCCCGGTCACCGCTCCCGATCCCGTGGTCGCCGTGGGTGCGGTCAGCGCCTCAGCGGGGCGGGCTCCTCCCGTAGGCACGGTGGTCAGGACGCGGGCGGCGACGCGGCCCAGCACAAAGTGGGCGATCGGGCCGTAGCAGGCGGCGTCCTCGCACTGCGGCCGAACACCGCCTGCGCCGCGAGGGCGCACAAGCCGCCCCAACCCAGCGCAGCGGCGTCACGGCCTGGGGCAGGGACGGCACGTGAGCATCCTGACAGCGTTCCGCGCGGACCGCCGAGGCCGCTCGTTCTACCCTTCTGGGATGGCCCGCACCCGCTGCTACCGAAGTGGCGTCGTGATCGATGAGGACTTCGACCTGTCTGAGCCCGGATCCACCGTTGGGTTGGGGGGCGGTGAGCAGGTCGTGAGGGCGGGTGC
>CAXSIB010000616.1:0-2176 GCA_964237095.1 uncultured Actinomycetales bacterium | reverse complement strand
CGGCGCGCAGGGCCGCCGGGTCGACGGTCCCACCGGGTGACGCGGCCGGCCGGGCGTGGGCGTCGGCGCGCTCCCGGGCGACCGCGGCCGTCGCCCGGACCGCCTCGAGCAGCCCGGACGTCGCGAACCACTCCTGCTGCGCCGCGGCGATCGTCTCGTTGGCCGTCCCGGCGAGGGTCTCCAGCCGGTCGCGGCCGTCCCGCAGCGCGGTGAGGCGGGTCCCCAGCTCCGCGCGCGCGGCGTCGGCGCCGGACCGCTCCGCGGTCAGCCGGTCGAGGACCGCCGCCACCGCGAGGACGTCCATGGCGAGGAGGCGACCGCGGACCGCGCGCAGCTCCGCGGCGATCCCCTGCGCCCGGCGCGCGGTCTCCGCCTGGCGGCCGAGCGGCTTGAGCTGGCGGCGCAGCTCCCCGGTCAGGTCGGCGACACGGGCGAGGTTCGCGGCCATCGCGTCGAGCTTGCGCAGCGCCTTCTCCTTGCGGCGGCGGTGCTTGAGGATCCCGGCCGCCTCCTCGACGAACGCGCGGCGCTCCTCGGGCCCGGCGGCCAGCACCGCGTCCAGGCGGCCCTGCCCGACGATGACGTGCATCTCGCGGCCGATCCCGGAGTCCGACAGGAGCTCCTGGATGTCCAGCAACCGGCAGGGGCTGCCGTTGATCGCGTAGTCCGAGCCGCCGGCGCGGAACATCGTGCGGGTGATCGACACCTCGGTGTAGTCGATCGGGAGGGCGCCGTCGGAGTTGTCGATGGTGAGGACGACCTCGGCCCGGCCGAGCGCGGCGCGGCCCGGGCCCCCGGAACGGCCGGCGCCCGCGAAGATCACGTCGTCCATCCGGCCGCCGCGCAGCGTCTTCGCGCCCTGCTCGCCCATCACCCAGGCGAGGGCGTCGACGACGTTGGACTTGCCGGAGCCGTTGGGGCCGACGACCGCGGTGATGCCGGGCTCGAACCGCAGGGTCGTCGCCGACGCGAACGACTTGAAACCCCGGAGGGTGAGGCTCTTGAGATACACGGTGCGGTCACGCTAACCAGCCGGGTGGAGGCTCCGGCGGTCATCACGGGCGTGTCGCCGACGGGCTCGAAGCCCGGCGGGGTGGAACGGTCGCGGTGGTCCGGCCGGAGCGCCGGCGGATCCCGGCGACGGGGCCGGCCGGTCAGCTGAAGACGGGCTCGCGGTCCTCGGCCAGGGTGAGCAGGTCACCGTGCTGGGTCGCCGCGACGAGCCGGTCGTTCTCGGCCTGCAGTCGCATCAGGGCCGACTCGAGGTCCGTGACCCGCCGACGCAGGCGGTGGATCTCGAGGTGCAGGGTGGCGTCCGCGCCACCCATGTGGCCGAGCAGAGCCTTTGCCATGATCCAGTCCTTCTGTCTGCGTCACGGACGGCGGGGGACACCGTTCCGTGATTCATGGTCCCACCCGGCCCGGCACACGTCAACGGACGTTTCCGCAGGTCGACCGGGCCGGTCGGACCACTCGGGCGAGGGTCACCACAGGGCCCGGCGGGGCACGGGCTGGCACCGCGGACAGCGGTGCGAGGACCGGTTCATGAACGGCTCGCGGACGATCGGGGTCCCGCAGCGCCGGCACGGGCGCCCCTGCTGCCCGTACACCGCGAGGGAGGTCGAGTACCGGCCGCTGGCCCCGTCCACGTCGACGTAGAGCCGGTCGAACGACGTCCCGCCGGCGGCCAGCGCGGCGCCCATCACGAGCCGCAGGCCCTCGAGGAGGCGGGCCACCTCGGCCCGGGTGAGAGTGTCGGTGGGCCGGGCGTCGTGGAGGCGTGCGTGCCAGAGGGCCTCGTCGGCGTAGATGTTGCCGACGCCGGAGACGAGGGTCTGGCCGAGCAGGGCCCGCTTGATCCCGGTGTGGCGGCGGTGCAGGAGCTGCCACAGCTCCTCCGCGTCGAGGGTCCCCAGCGGGTCGGGGGCGATGTGCGCGATCACCGGGGGCACGTCGTCGGGGCCGGGGCCGCCGGGCGCGAGCAGCAGCCCGCCGAAGGTCCGCTGGTCGACGTAGCGGAGCTGGAGCGGACCGGCCGGTCCCTCGTGGTCAGGCCGGTGGTCAGGCTCGTCGGCGGCCTCGTCCGCAGCCGGGGGGGTCGCGTCGCCCGGGGCGTCCGCGTCGGGCCGGTCGGACAGGTCGAGGACCGCGCGCAGGTGCGGACCGGGCGGGGTGT
>CAXSIB010000615.1:0-2180 GCA_964237095.1 uncultured Actinomycetales bacterium | reverse complement strand
CCGGGCTGGGCGCCTGGAACGCGCTGCGCGTCGCCGGCGGCCGCGTCCGGCCCGCCGACGTCGACCACCGCACGATCCCCAACGAGCTCGGCTGGATCGGCACCGCGGTCGCGCTGGACAAGGGCTGCTACCGCGGGCAGGAGACCGTCGCGCGGGTGCACACCCTCGGCCGGCCCCCGCGGCGGCTCACGGTCCTGTCCCTCGACGGCTCGGACAGCCTGCTCCCGCGCGCGGGTGACCCGGTCCTCGTGCTGGTGCCGGCGGTGCCCGCCGCGGTCGGCCCCGACGGTGCCCCGGCCGGGGACGCGGTCCCGGCGGTGGAGCGGACGGTCGGCACGGTGACGTCCGCGGTCCGCCACTTCGAGGCGGGCCCGATCGCGCTCGCGCTGGTCAAGCGCTCGGTCCCGGTCGCGGAGACGCTCTGGGTCCGGGTCGGGGAGGACGGCGCGCGGTTCACCGTCCCGGCCCTGCAGGAGCCCGTCGTCGATCCCGAGGTCGGTCTGCACGTGCGCCCGCAGCTCCGCTGAGCCCTCGGACCGGGTCCCTGAGCGCGCACGAGGACGGCTCCCGACCCGTCGCCCGTCGACGGCGGTTCCGGCTCGCGGTCCCGGTCGCGGTGCTGGCCGGACTCCTGGGGGCGGCCGTCGTCCCGGCGGCGGTGCTCGGCGGCAGCGTCGCGTGGGCGCACCGCTCGTCGCACGGCCACCTCTACGCCGCGGCCGACGTCCCCGTGACCCCGGTCGCCCTGGTGCTCGGCGCCGCCCTCGACGCCGACGGCCGCCCGAGTGTGTTCCTCACCCACCGCCTGCAGGTCGCCCTCGACCTCTGGGACGCGGGCCGCGTCCAGGTCCTGGTGGTGTCCGGGGACAACGGGGAGACGACCCACGACGAGCCGACCGCGATGCGCGCCTGGCTGCTCGCGCACGGCGTGCCGGCCGGGGCCGTCGTCCGGGACTTCGCCGGCTTCGACACCTACGCGAGCTGCTACCGCCTGCGCCACGTCTTCGGTGTCGGGCGGGCCGTCGTGGTCTCGCAGGCCTACCACCTGCCCCGGGCGGTCGCGATCTGCCGCGGCCTGGGCATCGACGCGGTCGGGGTCGGCAGCAACGCCGACGACGGCGGCCCGGCCTGGCGGTCCGGCGCCCTCCGCGAGCTGCCCGCCGACGTCAAGGCGGCCTTCCAGGTCGCGACCCACGCGCGGCCGCGGTTCGCCGGGCCGCCCGACGACGCGGTCAGCACCGCGCTCGCGGCCACGCGCTGACCGACCCCGCTGACCGACCCGCTGACCGACCGTCCTGCCCGCACACCGTCTCGACGAACACCGTGCCGGCTGTCACGGGCCGATGCGCGGGCAGCGCGGCTGGTGGCTGCCGGCGTCTCCTAGGGTCGCGGCCGTGACGAGCCTCCCGGTCGTGTCCGACCCGATCCGTGTCGAGGTGACCCGGTCCGGGCACGTCGAGTCCGTCCACGCCGTGCGCGCCGTGGTCGTCGACCCCGACGGCGGCGTCGCCGCCGCCTGGGGGGACGTGACCGCGCCGGTCTTCGGGCGGTCGTCGAACAAGCCGGCGCAGGCCGTCGCGATGCTCGAGGTCGGCCTGGCCGCCCACGACGAGCTGCTCGCGCTCGCCGGCGCCAGCCACTCCGGGCAGCCGTTCCACGTCGACGGCGCCCGGAAGGTCCTGGCCGCGGCCGGGCTGACCGAGGACGACCTGCAGTGCCCGCCCGACCTGCCCGGACACGACGCCTCGCGGGTCGCCGTGCTGCGCGCCGGCGGCGGCCCCGAGCGGGTCTACATGAACTGCTCGGGCAAGCACGCGTCGATGCTCGCGGCCTGCGTGGCCGCGGGCTGGTCGACCGCCGACTACCGCGACCCGGCGCACCCCTACCAGCGGCACGTCACCGCGACCTTCACCCGTCTCGGCGGGGAGGAGCCGGCCTGGATCGGCGTCGACGGCTGCGGCGCCCCCGCGCACGCGGTCAGCCTGCGCGCCCTCGCCCGCCTCGGCGCGTCCGTGGTGTCGGCCCCGGTGGGCACCCCGGAGCGGGCGCTGGCCGACGCCTACCGCGCCCACCCGGCCTGGATGAGCGGGACCGGCCGCGACGACGAGCTGTGGATGACCGCCGTCCCCGGTCTGCTGGCCAAGGGCGGCGCCGAGGGGGTCCAGCTGCTCGGGCTGCCC
>CAXSIB010000614.1:0-2181 GCA_964237095.1 uncultured Actinomycetales bacterium | reverse complement strand
CGTCGCCGCGGTGACCGCCGGCGCCGGCTTCGCCCCGCAGATCGCGGCGGCCGTCACCGGCTCGCTGCCGACGAAGACCCCGGCGCAGCTCCTCGCGGCGGTGGCGACCGCGAAGGCCCAGCCGCTGTCCGGCACCGTCGTGGAGTCCGCCGACTTCGGGCTGCCCGCGCTGCCCGGCACCGGCTCGTCGACGTCGCTGACCTCCCTGCTCGCCGGCTCGCACACCCTGCGGGTCTGGTACGGCTCCGACCACCGGCAGCGGGTCGCCGTGGTCGGCGACCTCGCCGAGACCGACGTCGTGCGCGACGGGACCGACCTGTGGGTCTGGTCGAGCACGGCCAACACCGCGGAGCACGTCGTGCTCCCGACGGCCGCGCAGAGCGACCGCCAGGCCGGCTCGTCGCCCATGGCGAGCAAGCTGGCCATCCGGTGGGACGCCACGCCGCAGCAGAGCGCCCAGCAGGCGCTGGCGATGCTCGGGCCGTCCACCACGGTGACCGTCGACGGCACGGTCCGCGTCGCCGGCCGGTCGGCGTACTCCCTCGTCCTGGCCCCGAAGGACAGCCGCTCCCTCATCTCCAGCGTCACGGTGGCCGTCGACGCCGCCACCTCGGCCCCGCTGCGGGTGCAGGTGTTCACCCGCGGGACCGCGAGCCCGGCCTTCTCCACCGGTTTCACCGCCCTGACCCTGGGCGCGCCCGACGCGTCGGTGTTCGCGTTCTCCCCGCCGCCCGGCGCGAAGGTCACCACCAAGGACCTCAGCGGGGACGCCGCGAAGGCCCGCGCCGGGTCGAAGGAGGCGCAGAAGGATCTGACCTCGACGACGACGGTCGAGAAGGCCGTCATCGGGAAGGCCTGGACGTCCGTCGTCAAGCTGTCCGGGGCGGGCGCGGCGGCGCAGGCCCTCGCGTCCTCGACGGGCCGCACCGGCGGTTCGAGCAGCGAGGAGCTGCAGACGGTCCTCCGCTCGGCCACCCCGGTCAGCGGCGCGTTCGGCAGCGGGCGACTGCTCCAGACCCGGCTGCTGACGGTGCTCATGCTCGACGACGGCACGGTCTACGCGGGCGCCGTCGTCCCGTCCGTGCTCGAGGCGGCCGCCGCCAAGTGACGGCGGTCGGTCCCGGCTCGGTCGGTCCCGGCTCGACCGGTCCCCCGGCCCCGGCCGCGTCGGTCGGTCGCGGCTCGCTCATGACGCGGTCGGCCGCTCCGGCCGGGGACCGGGCGATCAGCACCCGGTCGCTGACCAAGCGGTTCCCGAGCGGGCAGGTCGCCGTCGACGGGGTCGACCTCGACGTGCCGCACGGCTCGGTGTACGGCTTCCTGGGCCCGAACGGGTCCGGCAAGACCACGACCATCCGGATGCTGCTCGGTCTCGTCGCCCCCACGTCGGGGACGCCGACGCTGCTCGGGCGCCCGATCCCCGGCGACGCCGCCCGGGTCCTGCCGCGCGTCGGCGCCCTGGTCGAGGGGCCGTCGTTCCACCCGTACCTGTCGGGCGCGGCCAACCTCCGGCGTCTCGACGCCGCCGACCGCTCGGTGCGCGGCTCGTCCAGCCGCCGCCGGGTCGCGGATGCCCTCGACCGCGTCGGGCTCGGCGCGGCCGCCGGCAAGCGGTACCGCAGCTACTCCCTCGGCATGCGCCAGCGACTCGGCCTGGCCGGCGCGCTGCTGCGCCCGCGGGAGCTGTTCGTCCTCGACGAGCCCACCAACGGCCTCGACCCGCAGGGCACCCGTGAGGTGCGGGCGCTGGTCCGCGAGGTCGGCGCGGAGGGGGCGACCGTCTTCCTGTCCTCGCACCTGCTGTCCGAGATCGAGCAGGTCGCCACCCACGTGGGGGTCATGAGCCACGGCCGCCTGGTGTTCTCCGGAGCGATGGCCGAGCTGCGGGCGGCCGCCGGGGTGCAGCTGAAGATCGGGACCCCGGACACCGCTGCGGCCGCCACCGTCCTGGCCCGGCTGGGGATGGTGTCCCCGGCCACGGGCCCCGACGTCGTCACCGCCGAGCTGGGGTCGGTGGCCGTCGAGGACGTCGCCCCCGCCCTGGTGGCCGCGGGCGTCCGGATCCAGCAGCTGGTCGTCGACCGGCCGGACCTCGAGGACGTGTTCGTGTCGCTGACCGGGGAGGGCTTCGATGTCGACCAGTGAGGTCACCGGGGCGGACGCGCCGGGCGCCACGGCGGC
>CAXSIB010000613.1:0-2182 GCA_964237095.1 uncultured Actinomycetales bacterium | reverse complement strand
TCCGCCGCGGCGGACTGCGCGGACGGGACCGGGCCGGTCGAACCGGCGGCCTTGGGGGCGGACGGGCGGGTGATGGTCGGAGAACTCATCGTGCCTCTCGGGACGAGCGGCGCCGGCGTACCCCCGACCTGGTCGCGACGGGTTGGGTCGCGGTGACGTCGTCGGGGCAGCACGGCAGTCCCGCGTCCGGGCCGGAGCGGGTCTCGGACCGCCGCCGCCGGCCGACGTGCAGAACTGACCGGCGGTGTGCAGACCTCCCCCAACCGTAGGCGTCGGGGGGCCGCCGCGACCGCCGGATCCCCACTCCGGCCGGTACCGCACGCGGTCGGGGCGAAGAGTGTGGATCGCCAGTCGGTGAGCGACCGGGGATCCACACTCCTTCGCGCGGTCGGGCCGCGGGTCGGGCCCGGGGGGTGGTGGTCAGGGGTCGCCGGTCGCGCGGAGGTGGGTGAGCACGGCGAGCACGCGGCGGTGGTCGCTCGACGCGGCCGGCAGGCCGAGCTTGGCGAAGATGTTCGACACGTGCTTCTCCACCGCGCCCGGCCCGACCACCAGCGTCGCGGCGATCGCGGAGTTCGACCGGCCCTCCGCCATCAGCGCGAGCACCTCCCGCTCGCGCGGGGTGAGCGGGTCGAGCTCCCCGGGACGGGCGGTGGCCGAGCGGGCCCCCATCATCTCGGCGATGACCTCGCGGTCCAGCGCCGTGCCGCCGGCGGCCACCCGCCGCAGCGCGTCGAGGAACTCCCGGACGTCGCCGACCCGCTCCTTGAGCAGGTAGCCGACCCCGGCCGACCCCCCGGCCAGCAGCTCGCTCGAGTACGCCAGCTCCACGTACTGGCTGAGGATCAGCACCCCGATCCCGGGGTGGGTGCGCCGCAGCGCGACCGCCGCCCGGATGCCCTCGTCGGTGAACGTCGGCGGCAGCCGGATGTCCATGACCACCACGTCCACCGGCGCCGCCGCCGTCGCGACCTCGAGTACGACCGGCAGCCGCGCGGTGTCGCCGATCGCGTCGACCACCTCGACGCCCTGGTCGCGGAGCAGGGCCATCAGTCCCTCCCGCAGCAGGGCGTTGTCCTCGACGACCACGACCCGCACGTCAGCCCCCGTACCCGAACGCGGCCCGCACGACCGTGCCGGTCCCGCCCGGCCCCGCGGTGACCGTGAAGGCACCGTCGAGGGCCGCCACCCGCTGGGCGAGCCCGGTCAGGCCGCCACCCGCGGGGTCGGCGCCCCCGATCCCGTCGTCGGCCACGCGGACCACCAGCAGGTCGCCCTCCTCCACGACGGAGACAGCCACCGTGGCCGGGTGCTCGAGGGTCCCGGCGTGCTTGGCCGCGTTGGTCAGCGCCTCGGCGGTCACGAAGTAGGCGGCGATCTCGACACTGGCCGGCGGCCGGCGGCGGACGTCCGCCGCCACCGTCACCGGGACACCGGCCCGGCGGCCGAGCGCCCGCACGGCCTCGACCAGGCCGCGGTCGACCAGGATCGGCGGGGCGATACCCCGGGCCAGCTCGCGCAGCTCCGCGATCGCCAGATCCGCGTGCTGGTGGGCCGCGACGACCATCGCGGTGATCGGGGCGAGGGCGTCCGCGTCGGCCCGGTCGCCCAGGGCGAGCTCGGCCCGGCCCAGCTGGAGGGACAGCGCGACGAGGCGGGCCTGGGCCCCGTCGTGCAGGTCGCGCTCGATCCGCCGCAGCTCGACGGTCTGGACGTCGACGGCTCCGCGCCGGGTCCGGATGAGCTCCTCGATCCGTCTCGACAGCGCCCGCTCGCGGGACCAGCTCCGCGGGCCGAGCAGCAGGAGCGCGGCGTGCACCGCGAGCGCCGCCGCCAGCGGCAGGACCACCCAGACCGGCCAGGGCGTCCCTGTGCTCGACAGCAGCCAGACCAGGGTCACGACCACGGCGAGCAGCGCGGAGGTCGCCGCGTGGGCGGCGAACGCCCGCCCTGGCCCGGGGGTAGCTCGCAGCAGGCGAACCGTTGCGCCGTGCACCACCACGGAGACCGCGGCGGTCAGCCAGACCCAGGCCGGCCAGAAGTACCAGCCGCCGGCCACCGCCCAGATGCCCGTGCAGAGCGCACCCGACACCGCGGCCAGCGCGAGGTGCAGCGGCAGGCTGCGCGCGAGCCGCTCCGCTCGGGCGTCGATCGACCCGGGGCCGCGCGCCGCCCGCTCGGC
>CAXSIB010000612.1:0-2184 GCA_964237095.1 uncultured Actinomycetales bacterium | reverse complement strand
CGACCACACCGTCGTGCGGCCCGTGACCGCACCGCTGACCCTCGCCAACGACCGCCTCCGCGCCGTCGTGGACCCGGCGACCGGCCGGCTGTCGAGCCTGCGCGCCGCGGGCGGCCCGGAGCTGCTCGACCCGGCCGCGCCCCACGCGGTCGTGCTGGACGACGCCACCGACACCTGGGGCCACGGGGTGCGGTCGTTCTCCCGGGTCGCCGGCGTCTTCACCCCGGTCCGCACCCGGGTGGTCGACTCGGGTCCGCTGCGCACGACCGTCCGCGTGGACAGCACGTTCGGGTCCTCGAGCCTCGTCGAGGAGTTCGTGCTCGACGCGACCGCGGGCTTCCTCGAGGTCCGGGTCACCGTCGACTGGCACGAGGAGCTGCGGGCGCTGAAGCTGCGCTTCCCCACCGTCCTCGACGACGTGACCGCCACCCACGAGATCCCCTACGGCACCCTGCAGCGGCCGACGGACGGGATCGAGGTGCCGTCGCAGCGCTGGGTCGACCTCTCCGGCCGGGTCGGCGGCGAGCCGGCCGGCCTCAGCCTGCTCAACGACGCCAAGTACGGGTTCGACGTCCTCGGCGGCGACCTCGGCATGACCTGCGTCCGCAGCCCGGTCTACGCCTGGCACGACCCCGAGCCCCTCGACGGCGACGGGCTCTACCACCACCTGGACACCGGCCTCCAGCGGTTCACCTACCGGCTGCTCCCCCACGGCGGCGACCCGCAGGCCGCGGGCACCGCCCGGGCCGCGGCCGAGCTCGACCGGCCGGTGACCCCGCTGCTGGAGAGCGCCCACCCCGGCCCGCTGCCCCCGTCGGCGAGCTGGGCCTCGGTGGACTCCCCCGCGGTGGCGCTCACCGTGCTGAAGACGGGCGAGGACGGCGACGGCGTCGTGCTGCGGCTGGTCGGGAGCGCCGGTGCCGCGGTCGACACGGTGGTCCGGCTCCCCCTGCTGGGGCGGGAGATCACGGTCTCCCTGGCCCCGACGGAGATCGCGACGCTGCTGATCCCGCGCGACCCGGCCGCCCCGGTCGTCGCGACGGACTCACTCGAGTGGGACCCCGTCACCCACCGGCCGTTCCCCGGCCCGGCGGCGCTCTGAGCACCGCTCACGACCGGGATGCGGCGAGGCCCGACCGGGGTCCCCTCGCCGGGCCCGGGGTCGCCGACGAGGTCGCGGCGGCGGCGGCCCACGACGCGGGCGGGGTGGACCCGGCGCTGCTCGGTGACTTCCTCGGCGCCCTGGAACGGGCCGCCGCAGCCGGCCGCCGCCTCGGCCGGGCCGACCTGGCGCGCTACCGCGGACGGGGCGCGGAGGCGGCCCACCGGGGAGTTGCGCTGCGGGCGCTGGTCGACCTCTACCTGTCCGCGGCGTGGCGGTCCTGGCGCCACCTCCCGGCGGTCATCGGCGCCGAGGCCGACGTCCAGGGCGTCGTCCGGGCCGGGGAGGCGGTGCTCCGGGCCGCCGACGACGCGGTCGCCGCCGTCACCGAGGGCTTCCAGCTGGCGCGGATCACGGTGGTCCGCCGGGAGGTCGCCGGCCGGCGCGAGTTCGTCGACGACCTGCTGCTCGGCCGCACCGACGCCGACCCCGTCGTCCGGGCCGCCGGGTACTCCCTCGACCTCGCCGGGCCGCACGCGGTCGCCGTGCTCGAGACCGAGCGGCCGGTCGACGACGCCAGCCCGGTGCTCGCTGCCGTCGAACGGGCCCTGCTCGGCAGCAAGGGCGACGCCGGGGTGCTCGTCGCCAGCAAGGAGGGGGCGCCGGTCGTCGTGTTCGCCGCCCCCGACCGCGACGCCGTGCGGGAGGTCACCGACCGCCTCGGCACCCTGCTCGGCGCCCCGCCCGCAGGCGGGGACGCCGGGGTCCGCCTGGAGCGGCAGGTCGAGGTGGGCCGCTGGCGCCTCGGGGTCGGCCGCCCGCGGACCGGGGCCACCGGGGTCCGGGCGTCCTACGAGGAGGCCCGCAGCGTGCTCGACCTCGCCCGCCGCCTCGACCTCCAGGATCCGGTCCTCGACGGCGCCGACCTGCTCGTCCACCAGGTGCTCCTGCGCGACCGGGAGGCCCTCGACGACCTGATCCGCGCCCGGCTGGGTCCGCTCGAGCGGGCCCGCGCCGGCGCCGGCCCGCTGCTGGCGACCCTCGACGCCTACTACGCCGCCGGCGGCGTGGCCACCGAGACC
>CAXSIB010000611.1:0-2192 GCA_964237095.1 uncultured Actinomycetales bacterium | reverse complement strand
GCCGCCGGCGGCTGGTCGGGTCCGCGGCCGTCGTCGCCGTCGGGTACCTCGTCCTGGCGGTCGTGTTCAGCCTCCGGACCGGCGCCTGGGAGAACGACGACGAGTCCAGCCACGTCCTCTACGTCGAGCACCTCGTGCGGACCGGCAGCCTGCCCCCGCTCGCGGTCGGCAGCGGGGACGAGGCCCACCAGGCCCCGCTCTACTACGTCCTGCTCGCCGGCTGGCAGACCCTGCTCCGGATCCCGGCCTTCCGTCCCGTGCTGCCGCCCGCCCACGCCACGGGCGGCGGGCTGCGGTACCTGATGCTGCGCCACGACCGGTACACCCCGCTCGAGCACCGGCAGGCGGTGTGGCTGCACGCGCTCCGGCTGCTGTCGGTCGCGTGCGGTCTGCTGACCGTGCTGGCGGCGTACGCCCTCGGCTGGCTGCTGACCCGCCGCACCTCGGCGGCCGCCGCGACGGCAGCGTGCGTGGCGGCCTGGCCGAAGTTCCTCGTGGTCTCCGCCGCGGTCACCAACAGCGTGCTGGTGGACGCCCTGTGCGCGTGGGCCCTGCCGTGCTGGCTGCTCTGGCACCGCAGCCGGGCACCCGGCTGGGCGGCCGCCACCGGGGTCGTCCTGGGCGCGGCCGTGCTGACCCAGGTGACCGCGATCCCGCTGGGCGTGATGCTCCTCGGGGCGCTGGCCGCCGTCGCGCTGCGCCGCCGGGACCTGCGCAGCCCGCTGCTCGCCGTCGGCGCCGCCGCCGCGGTGAGCGGCTGGTGGTTCGTCCGCAACACCGTCGTGCACGGGGACCCCCTCGCGGCCGCGGCGACCGCGCGCTACCTGCCGCTGGTCAACCCGCTCCACCTGGTCCGGTCGCCCCCGACCCTGTCGGTGGCGGTCGTGCGGCAGGTGCTGCCGACCCTCGCGCACAGCACCTGGTACTCCGGCGGCTGGGACCAGCTCCAGCTGCCCCACCGCGTCGACGACCTCCTGTGGGTCCTCGCCGGGCTCAGCGTGGCCGCCGCGCTGCGCTCCCGCGCGGGACGCCGCCTCGTGGTGCTCGCGGGCGCCGCGGCCAGCGTCGGGGCGTGGCTGCTCGTCATCCGGAGCGCGACCCACGGTCAGGGTCGCTACCTGCTCACCGGGGTCACGGCCTGGGCCACCCTCCTCGTCGCCGGCACCGGCCGCGTGGGCCCGGCCCGGTCCTGGCTCCTCTGGGTGTGGCCGGCCGTGTTCCTGGTCCTCGACGGCTACCTGCTGGCGACGGTGCTGATCCCGCACGGGTCCTTCTGAGCCGGTCTCCCGAGCCGGCCCGCACCGCTCAGGCCGGGCGGGCGGGCCGCCGCGGCGGGTGGGTCACCAGGGCGGCGACCGCGTAGGCGAGGGTGGCGGCGGCGATGATCCCGAAGCTGGCGGGCACCCGCGGGACCAGCGTCGCCAGGACGATGCCGACCCACACCGAGGCGACCGCGATCGCCATCGCCAGGGCGGCCGCGCGGCCGGGCCGGGCGGTGAGCCGCGACGCCGCCGCCGCGGGCGCGGCCAGCAGCCCCAGCAGGAGGATCGACCCGACGACCTGCGTCACCTCGGCCGCGGTCACGCCCACCAGCACGACGAACCCGGTGCCGAGCGCGCGGACCGGCACCCCTCGGGCCGCCGCGACGACCGGGTCGACACTCGCGAACAGCAGCGGGCGGGCGACGGCGGCGAGTACGACCAGCACCGCGAGGGCGATCGCGGTGGCCGCCACGGTGGTGTCGGTGGACAGCCCGAACACCGAGCCGAACAGGACGCTGACGGTGGCCGTGCCGTCCCCGCCGCGCCCGGACCGGCTGTACACGCTCACGAACAGGACCCCGAGCCCGAGGACCCACGCGAAGGTCGTCCCGATGACGACGTCGTCGGCGATGCGGCGGCCGCCCAGCAGCCCGAGGACCGCGCCGAGGACGACGGTGGCGGTGAACAGCCCGAAGCGCAGGTCGACCCCGGCTGCGAGCGCCGCGACCGCGCCGGTGTAGGAGACGTGGGACAGCGCGTCGCCGGCGAAGACCTGGCCGCGCAGCACCGTGAAGAAGCCGACGGCCCCGCACAGCAGCGCCACCGCGGTGCCGACGACCAGCCCGTGCAGGACGAACGCCTCACCGAGCAGGGACAGCCGGCTCCCCGCGGCACCGGTGCGGGGCGGCCGGTCGCCGCTCCCGGGTGGGC
>CAXSIB010000610.1:0-2194 GCA_964237095.1 uncultured Actinomycetales bacterium | reverse complement strand
TCGCAGGTAGAAGGGCATTTGCATGCCCGGCGCACCGTCCCCCACCACGAGACCAGCGGTGGATCCGGGGTTAATCAGCTGCGGTCAGCTGTCGATATCCTCCGCTGGGGGCGGTCCCACACCACTCGTCCGGTTCCGGGGAACCGGATCGTCGCGCAATGGTACGGGCCGAAACGGGTGGCGGTGTCGGGTGTCGAAGAACGAACGCCCCCGGGGACACCTGGCTGCCGTCGACCTCGGCCAGTGCGCCCGAACCTTCCCCGACCGTAAAGCCTTCGGCGATCAGTAACACCAGAGGGTCGTCGACCGTGACGAGGCGCCGCTGCCGCTCCTGTTACCGCGCCGAGACGATCTTCGCGTCGTTGGTACTCGTGGGGCTCAGAGCCCAAGTGCTCGGTGAGCTCCGCCTCCAGCGCGGTCTCGCCCACCGTCTTCGACAGGCCGGTCAGCAGCCCACCCGGTCCGACCAGGTTCGCGCCCCTCACCCAGGCCCGGCGCATCAGCACCTCCGCGATCTCGCGGTCACCGCCGGCCGAGCCCATCTCGGCCGTTGTCGTCTCGGTTGCGACCAGTACCCGCCGGGGCGCCCTTCCCGACGGCCCCACCGGACCGGTTTTACACCGTCATCGGTGTAGTGCAGTGCCGTGTGCGGTGGCGGCGGCGGTTACCGGCGCGGGGGTGTCGGTCAGATGGTGACGGGGAGGGAGTCGTCGAGGACCCACTGGTCGCGGCCGGCGTCTTTGGCCCGGTAGCAGTGCTGGTCGGCGCGGCGGAGGACGTCACGGCCGGGTTCGGTGGGCCGGGCGGTCGCGGTGCCGGCGGAGAAGGTGACCGGTCCGCAGCGCTGCTGCCACTGGTCACGGATCCGGTTCAGGACCGCGAGGACCTGGACGTCGCTGACCCCGGTGAGGATGAGGACAAATTCGTCCCCACCGAGGCGGATGGCGCGGTCACCGGCGCGCAGACCAACCCGCAGGGTGTGGCCGAACTCGGCGAGGACGGTGTCCCCGCCGCTGTGACCGCGGGCGGTGTTGATGTCGCGGAACGCATCGACGTCGACGGCGATAACGGTGTCCCCGGAGCGGACCTCGGTGAGGATCTGTTCGAGGCCCCGCCGGTTGTCCAGCCCGGTGAGGGGGTCGGTGCGGGCGGCGTCGGCGAGGTCGGAGCGTTGGTGGTGTTCCTGCCCGGTGCGGCGGGCGAGGAGGACACCGACCACGGTCCACACCGATACCGCGATGCCCAGGCGCACACCGAGGGCAACGGTCATCCCGGTGTGGGTGAGCCCGTTGAGCAGCGCCCAGGTCGCCGCGCAGGGAAGGAGCAGGGCCACGACCCCGCGGACGGACCCGGTGGCGCCGGCGTAGATGAACACGAACACCAGGAACCCGCCGTAGGTGGGTCCGACGCCGCTGGTGGACAGTCCGAGGACGGCGAGGCCACCGATCCCGACCGTCGGGTACAGCAGCAGCGCCGCCCGCGGCAGCCGACCCCAGGGGAGCAGCAGGGTGGCGGCGGCCGCCGCGGCGGTGACGGTGAAATCGGTGGCGGCCGCCCACCGGGTGTCGGTGGACACCGGCAGGAAGGCGACGGTGCCCGCTCCGACGAGGGAGCGGATGACGATGAGGGTGGCCCCGAGGACCGCGAGCCGGCGCAGCTCGGGTACACCGGCCCCGGGGCGGGTCGGACGCTGCGCGGATCGGACACTCATGGGTCCACCGTCCCCGCGTCCACCTGAGGTCTCGCTGTGCCCGCCAGCGCCCGCGCCGCGGGAGACGATGGCTACTGTCATCACATGGTGGGTGCCCGGCCCGGCCGCAGAGGAGACGGTGCGTGGACGACACCCGAGGCGCGCCGCTTGCTCCGGTGGCCGTGTCGAAGCTGGGGTATGTGGGGTTTCAGACCCCCGACGTCGACCGGCTCGTCGCCTACTACACCGAGGTCCTGGACTTCGTGGTCGTGGAGCGCGACCACCGCCGGGCCTACCTGACCACGACGTTCGACCACCACTGCGTGGTCGTCGAACGCCGGGCCTACCTGACCACGACGTTCGACCACCACTGCGTGGTCGTCGAGCAGAGTGGCACGGCCGAGCAGGGCGGCGAGCTCGAGGAGGGCGGGGCCGGGGGCCGCAGCGTCGTCGGCTTCGAGGTCCGCGGCTCCCTCGACCGGGCCGAGCAGCAGCTGCGCGCGG
>CAXSIB010000609.1:0-2204 GCA_964237095.1 uncultured Actinomycetales bacterium | reverse complement strand
CGGTGCGGGGCGGCCGGCCGGGGGGGCCGCCGCGGGTCGGGGACGCAGCCCGCGGTGGAGCAGGACCGCGGAGACCGCGAAGCTGGCGGCGTCGGCGAGCATCGCGGTGCCCGGCGCCACCGCGAGCAGCAGCAGCCCGGTCCCGAGGAACCCGGCGAGCTGCGCGGTCTGCTGGAACGTGCGGTCCACGACCAGCGCACCGACGTAGCGGTCACCGGCCACGTCGGGCATCAGCGCGGCCCGGGCCGCCCCGAAGGGCCCGGCGAGGACGTTGACCCCGACGAGCAGGCCCAGCAGGACCGGCAGGGGGGTGCCCGGGACCGCCATCCCCGCGACCAGGACGGTCTGCATCAGGTTGATGGTGACCATGAGCCGGCGGCGGGGGCGGCGGTCGGCGAGCCCGGCCAGCAGCGGGCCGCCGACCACGGCGGGCAGGAAGGTCAGGGCGTAGGTCAGCGCGGTCAGCAGCGGTGAGTTCGTCCGGTCGTACACCAGCACCGACAGGGCCACCCGGGCCAGCTGGTCCCCGGCCGCCGACAGCAGCCCGGCCAGGGCGAGGGTCCGGAACTCCGGCAGCCGCAGGACCGCCCGGGCCCCCGCGGACTGTCCGCTGCTCCCGGACGATCGCACGGGCCACCGTAACCGGATGATCACCGTCGGACAGCGGTGGACGGGCCGGGTCGGGCCGGCCGGGTCGTCCTGGCCGTGCCGCGGTGAGGGGAGGTCATGTCAGCGGGCGAGGGCGACCTGGTTGCGGCCGGCTTCCTTGGCCCGGTAGAGGGCGTGGTCGGCGGCGGCCAGGAGGTCGGTGAGGTCGTGGCCGTGGTCACCTAGCACCGCAACACCGATCGACACACTCAGCTCGACCGGGACGTCACCGAGCAGGACGGGGACCCCGCACACCGCGCGCCGCAGCCGCTCGGCGATCCGGGCCGCCTCCTCCGCCCCGGTGCGGGGCAGCACCACCGTGAACTCCTCCCCACCGAACCGGCCCAGCTGGTCGTACAGCCGCAGCCCGGCGGTCAGGGCGGTCACCGCGGCCATCAGGGCGACGTCGCCGGCGAGGTGGCCGTGGGTGTCGTTGATCCGCTTGAACCGGTCGATGTCGGCGATCAGGATGGCCAGGGGCTGGCGTTCGCGGTGAGCGCGGACGATCTCCCGGTCGGCCTCGCCCTGCCAGGCCGCCGCGTTCAGCAGACCGGTCTTGGCGTCCAGGCGGGCCTCGGCGCGCAGCTGCGCGTGCCCGAGACTGCGCTGCACCAGCAGTACGGGCACCACCATCACCAGCACCGCCTCGGGGCAGGCGAACCAGCACGCCGTGACGGCCACCCCCAGGCAGATCTCCCCGAGGTCGAGGAACCGCTGCTCGCGGTCGAGGAGCAGACCCCGCCAGGTCGTGCCCGGTGCGGCGATCCGGACCGCCCCGCCGATCAGGCCCACGTTGACCGCGCACCCCACCACCGCGCAGCCGAACGCGACCAGCAGGAACAGCGGGTGGTGGAGGCGGGCAGGACCCGCGAGGTGGAGCGCGGACCACCCCAGGTAGGAGTGGACCAGGATCGACACCACCCAGTTCGCGAGCCCGATCGACGCGACGCTGAACACCCGCCGGTGGATCAGGCCGCGTCCCACCCGCAGATGGCGCAGCACCATCAGGGGGATCGGAATGAGCAGGGAGTACACCGGCGGCAGCAGCAACGCCACGGGCAGCGTCCACGCCGACAGCAGGTCCTTCGCGATCCCCGCCGGCGGCCCGACCCGGCGGCCGAGCTCCACGCAGGCCGCGGCGCACCCGAGCAGCAGCAGCCCGTTCCCGAGCTCAGACCACCGCACCCGGGTGGTGGCCACCCCGGTCGTGGCGACACCCGCGGCGGCGGCCACGGTCAACACCACCCAGGTGACCAGGGCCGGGGTGAAGGTCCACAACGCCCATGCCCGTACCCACGCGAGGACCGCCCCGGCCCGTGACCGTGCCATCGCCGCTGTACACCTTCCGGTCGGTGGGGCGGGTCGACCCCCGAACTGGGGTCTGGCCGTCTGCGATCGCCACGCCGACGATCAAGGCACCGACAGTAGTCAAACGGCAACGTTGCGCACGTACACAGCAGCGGATGTCCCACGGTGATCGACAGATCGAACACCGTCGACGAGGAGAGGGGGTCGGTGATGGCACGGATCGGGCGCAACACGGAGTGGACCTGACC
>CAXSIB010000608.1:0-2205 GCA_964237095.1 uncultured Actinomycetales bacterium | reverse complement strand
GCCGGCAGGCGCCGCACGGGATGGCGACGAACGCCGCCAGCAGCGCCGACAGCGTCCGGGCCGCCGGTCGCCGGGAACAGCCGCGCGAGGGACGCGCGCAGCGCCGGCACGTCGACGGTCGGCGGCGGGCGCCCGGCGCGCTCGTCGAGGGAGCGGCGGACCACCTGCTCCTGCTGGAAGTACCGGTCGAGGTAGAGCAGCCCGTCGACCAGCCGCAGCGGCGCCCAGCGCTCCTCCTCGCCCGCGACCAGCGCGCTGGCCGCACACGCCGCGAGCCAGGCGGCCGGCGCCGGCCACTCCAGCAGCGACAGGTCGACCGGCGCCTCCTCGTCGTCGGGCACCGCCTCGCGCACACGGGCGAGGTCGACGCACACCGACCCCGCCCGCACGGCCCGCACGGCCAGCGCCCCCGCGAGCAGCACCCGCTCGTCACCCTCACCGCCCAGGCGGGACAGGCGGCGTGCGACGTGGACGTCGGCGAGCGCGAGCACCCCCGCGGCGTGGAAGGCGCCGACCAGGCCTCCCCCGACCGCGGCCGCCCCCGGGTCCAGGGCCCGCAGCCCGGCCGCCCCGGTGGTCACGCGAGCAGCTCCGAGAGCGCGACGACCAGCGCGGACGAGGGGCGCCAGGCGAAGACTCCGGTCGAGACCGCGGGCACTCCCGCCGCCGACGACGGCGTGGTCGGCCCGGCCATGCCGCGTACGAACAGGTACAGCACGCCGCCGAGGTGGCGGTCGACGTCGTAGCCGGGCAGCCGCCAGCGCAGGAACCGGTGCGCGGCCACGCAGTAGAGCAGTGCCTGCAGGGGATAGTGCGCGTGCAGCATCGCCTCGGCGAGGCGTTCGGGGACGTAGTCGGCGAGGGTGTCACCGAGCCGGTTGGTCTTGTAGTCCACGACGAGGTGGGTCGGGCCGGCCGGTGCGGGACCACCGCCCGCCGTGCCCGCGTCGTCGATCCTCAGCAGGGCGTCGATGCTGCCGGTCAGGTAGCCGCGCAGGGCCTGGGGCGGCAGCGCGGCCAGCATGTCGGGGTACGCGGCCAACGGGTCACCGGCGGGCAGGTGCTCGCGCAGCAGCTCCGCGATCCCGGCGAGGGTCGCGCCCTCGCGGCCGGGGGCCGGCTCGGCGTCCCCGCCGGCCAGCGGCAGCTCGAACGTCAGCTCCGACAGGCGATCGGCCGGCTCGATGTCGCGCAGGCGGCAGCCGGCGCCGGTACGGGCACCGGCACCGGCACCCGCCGGGGTACCGGCCGTCGCGAGCGGGGTGTCGAACACCGTCAGCAGCGCGTCGGCGAGCGCGGCGGGGTCGACCCAGTCGGTGCGCCCGCCGACAGCCTCCGTGCAGCGCCGCCCGAGCTCGGCCCGCAGGTCCCCGGCGGCGGTGTCGACCACCTCGAACACCTCGTGCACCAGGGTCCCGAACGCCGTGCCGGCAGGAAGTCCGGCCATCGGCGACGGCGGGCCGGGCTCGGGCTCCGGCCCGGCCGCCGCGGCCGGCGCCGGCTCGTCGCCCAGCTCGGGCACCTCCGGCTCGCTCGCGACGCCCGGGCCCGCGTGCGCGCCGACGGTCAGCGCGGTGTAGGAGGTCCGCGACCAGCCGAGGTCGAGGGACCGGTCGAACACCGCGGCCGACAGGGTCTCCACGGGCGCCGTCGGCGGCGACCAGTGCGCCGGCCCGTGGTCCGCCTGCTCCACCGAGACCTCCGCCGAGGCGTGGAGCGCCAGGCGGGCCGCGACCTTGTCGTCGGTGGAGACCGCCAGGCTGAGCGGCGGAGACCCGGTCTCGTCGCGGTCGCCGAGCAGCAGCCGGTGCAGCGCGGAGCCCGGGGTGTTGTACGTGGGCGCCCACCAGGCGACCACCTGGCTCTGCGCGCGGGTGAGCGCGACGTACAGCAGCCGCAGGTCCTCCCCGGCGTCCTCGGCCTCGTGGGCGAGGCGGCGGGCGGCGTAGCCGGGGCCGTCCTTCCCCCCGACGTCGAGCAGGCGCTGACCGCGCTCGTCGTGCAGGCGCAGCGGGTCCGGGGCGTCGGGGACCCAGCGGTCCCAGGCGAAGGGGACGTGGACGACGGGCCACTCCAGGCCCTTGCTGCCGTGGACCGTCAGCACCTGCACGGCTTCCGCGTCGGACTCCAGGCGCCGGCTGCGTTCCTTCGCCCCCTCGATACCGGTCTCGGCGCGGCGGCGCTCCAGCCACTCCAGCAGCGCGG
>CAXSIB010000607.1:0-2219 GCA_964237095.1 uncultured Actinomycetales bacterium | reverse complement strand
GCAACGCGACCCGCGGCAACATCGAGGTCACCCTCACCGTCAGCGGCCGCGACGCTGCCTGACGGGTCGGGCCGGAACGCCAGGTGGCGTGGACCACCCGCTGAGCGGGTGGTCCACGCCACCTGTCGGCGCAGGAGCGTCAGGAGCCGGCGGGCACCGGGGCCTGGCTCGCGGTCTTCGTCGCGGTGGCCTTCTTCGCCGTCGTCTTCTTCGCCGTCGTCTTCTTCGCCGTCGTCTTCTTGGCCGCGGCCTTCTTCGCGGGCGCGGCCTTCTTCGCCGGGGCCCGGCGGGCCGGGGCGCGCTTGGCGGGGGCCGGACCGCGGGCCCGCTTGTCGGCGAGCAGCTCCGACGCGCGCTCGGCGGTGATCGTTGCCGGGTCGTCGCCGACCCGCAGCGTCGCGTTCACCTCGCCGTCGGTCACGTACGGGCCGAAGCGACCGGACTTGACCACCATCTCCTGCCGGGACACGGGGTCCTCGCCCAGCGTGGCCAGCGGCGGCGCGGCGGCGGCCCGGGCACGGCCGCCCGTGCGTGGCTGCGCGAACAGCGCGACCGCGTCGGCGAGGGTGACCGTGAACAGCTGGTCCTCACTCGTCAGCGACCGGGAGTCCGTGCCCCGCCTGACGTACGGGCCGTAGCGGCCGTTGAGAGCGGTGATCTCCTCGTCCGTGCCGGGCTCGGTCCCCAGCGAGCGGGGCAGCGTCAGCAGGCGCACCGCCTCGTCGAGGGTGACCTCCTCCGGCGACATCCCGGTCAGCAGCGACGACGTGCGGGGCTTCGCGGTCTTCGGGGCGGCGTCACCGAGCAGCTCGGTCACGTACGGCCCGAAACGGCCGTTCTTGACCACCACCGGCAGCTGGGTCTCGGGGTGCAGGCCGAGCTGGCGGTCGGACTGCGGGCGGGCGAGCAGCTCGCGGGCGACGTCGAGGGTGAGATCCTCCGGCGCCATGTCCTCGGGCACCGAGCCGCGGTTGCCCTCGCCGTCCTCCACGTAGGGGCCGTAGCGCCCGACGCGCAGTGCGACCCCCTCGCCGAGGTCGAAGGTGTTGATGCCGCGGGCGTCGATGTCGCCGAGCTCAGTGACGAGCTTCTGCAGCCCGGCGAGCTCGTCGGTGCCGAAGTAGAACTCCGCGAGAGTGCCCGCCATCTCGGCGCGGCCGCCGGCGACCTCGTCGAGCTGGTCCTCCATCTTCGCGGTGAACGTGTAGTCCACGAGCCGCGCGAAGTGGTCCTCGAGCAGCTTGGTGACCGCGAAGGCCAGCCAGGTCGGGACGAGCGCGCTGCCCTTCTTGAAGACGTAGCCCCGGTTGAGGATCGTCGTCATGATCGCGCCGTAGGTCGACGGCCGGCCGATCTCGCGCTCCTCGAGCTCGCGGACGAGCGAGGCTTCGGTGTACCGGGCCGGCGGGCGCGTCTCGTGGCCCTCGGCCGACAGGGAGTCCGCGGTCACGGTGTCGCCGGCGTTCAGGTCCGGCAGCCGGCGCTCGCGGTCGTCGAGCTCCGCGTCGGGGTCGTCGCGGCCCTCGACGTAGGCCTTGAGGAAGCCGGGGAAGGTCAGGACCCGGCCCGAGGCGCCGAACTCGCACGCCCGCGACGGCGCGCCGTCGAGACCCACGGCGGTCGCGGCGATGCGCGCGGACAGCGACCGGCCCTCGGCGTCGCGCATCTGCGACGCCACCGTCCGCTGCCAGATCAGCTCGTAGAGCCGGAACTCGTCGCCGTTGAGGCCGACCGTGCCCGGGGTGCGGAACGAGTCCCCCGCCGGGCGGATGGCCTCGTGCGCCTCCTGCGCGTTCTTGACCTTGCTCGCGTACGTCCGGGGCTTCTCCGGGACGTAGTCGGCGCCGTAGAGCTCGCGGACCTGGTTGCGCGCGGCGGTGACGGCCTGCTCCGACAGCGTCGTGGAGTCGGTGCGCATGTAGGTGATGTGGCCGTTCTCGTACAGCCGCTGCGCGATCTGCATGGTCCGCACGACGGAGTACCCCAGCTTTCGGGCGGCCTCCTGCTGCAGCGTGGTCGTCCGGAACGGGGCGTAGGGCTGGCGGCGGTACGGCTTGGAGTCCGCGGCGGTGACGGTGAAGACGGCGTCGTCGAGGCCCGCGGCCAGCGACCGGGCGGTCGCCTCGTCCAGGTGCACGATCCCGGAGCCGGTCAGCTGGCCGACCGAGGAGAAGTACCCTCCCCGGGCCACCCGCACCCCGTCGACGGTGACCAGGCGG
>CAXSIB010000606.1:0-2220 GCA_964237095.1 uncultured Actinomycetales bacterium | reverse complement strand
CGATCTCCCACGACCGCCTGCACCTGCTCGGCGGCGACGTCGACGGCCTGCTCGCGGGGGTCCAGACGATCCGCCAGCTGCTGCCCCCCGAGCAGCTCACCCGGCCCCTGTTCGGCGACGGCGGCGGCCCGCTCAGGACGGTCACGCTGCCGGCGGTCCACGTCGTCGACGCACCGGTCTTCGCGTGGCGCTCGGTGATGGTCGACGTCGCGCGCCACCTGCTGCCGCTGCCGGACCTGCTCCGCATCGTGGACGGCCTCGCACTGAGCAAGGTCAACCGGCTGCACCTGCACCTCACCGACGACCAGGGCTGGCGGCTGCCGGTGCCGGGGTGGCCGAAGCTGACCGAGGTGTCGGACTGGCGGCCCCGGTCGACCGCGGGCCACTACGAGGAGCACCGCCTCGACGACCTCCCGCACGGCGGGCACTACACGAAGGCCGAGCTGGCGCTGCTGGTGGAGTACGCGGCCGACCGCGGCATCACCGTCGTCCCCGAGATCGACCTGCCCGGCCACATGGTCGCCGCGATCGCCGCCTACCCCGAGCTGGGCTGCACGCCCGGCACCCCGGTCGCGGTCCGCGAGACGTGGGGGATCAGCGACGACGTCCTGGCTCCCACCGAGGAGGTCCTCGCGTTCCTGCGCGACGTCCTCGACGCCGTGTGCGACGTCTTCCCCTCACCGTGGGTCCACCTCGGCGGCGACGAGTGCCCGACCGTCGCGTGGGAGACCTCCGAGGTCGGCCGCCGGCGCCTCGCGGAGCTGGGGCTGGCCGAGCCGCGGCTGTTCCAGCACTGGTTCGCCACCGAGCTGTCGGCGTACCTGGCGTCGAAGGGCCGGACGTCGGTGTTCTGGCACGAGGTGCTCGAGGCCGGCGTCCCCGACGGCGGGGTCGTCGTGTCGTGGCTCGAGCAGGAGCACGGGGTGACGGCCGCGCGCCGCGGCCACGACGTCGTGATGAACCCGAACACCGCGACCTACCTGGACTACCACCAGCGCGACCCGGCCACCCACCCCGACGAGCCGCTCGGGATCGGCGGGCTCGTGACCTGGCAGGACGTCCTCGCGCTCGTCCCGGTGCCGCCGGAGCTCGCGGGGGAGGCCGCCGCGGCGCACGTGATCGGGGTCCAGGCGAACCTCTGGACGGAGTACGTCCGCGACGGGGCGCACGCCGACTACCTGCTGTTCCCCCGGGCCTGCGCCCTCGCCGAGGTCGGCTGGTCCGGGCCGGGCAGCGACCCGGTCGAGTTCGGCGGCCGCCTCGGGACCCACGTCCGCCGCCTCGAGGCGCTCGGGCTGGCCCACGGGGGGATCTCCGGCTGAGGGCGCGGGGCGCTTCCGGCCGCCGGGTCTCAGGTCCGGCGGCCCTGGCGGCTGCCGATCCTGACGACGGCGGCGCCGCGGTGGTCGGGCTCCGTCGGGGCGTCCACGGCCGGCGGCGGCCAGGCGGCCGTGTCGGCGGCGGCGCCGAGCAGGTCGCCGACGCCGTCGGTGCAGCCGGCCGCCCAAGCCGCGGCGAGCGCGTCGGCGGTGTCCACGCCCGTCGCGCGGACCGCGGTGCCGAGCGACGCGCACACGTCGGCGATCCCCCGGAGCAGGGTGGCGTGCCGGCCGCCGCCGACGGCCCGGGCCACCAGCGACCGGGCGAGCACGACGGTCCGGACCGGCAGGAACGTCAGCAGGTCGAGGGACGACCAGCCCGCCCCGAAGCCGCCGAGCGCGAGCCCGACGCCGGCGTCGTCGAGCTCCGCGAGGTGGCGCCGGACCGCGTCGGGGGCGTCGACCAGCGCCTGCGCCGGGATCTCCACGACCAGCGCCGACGCCTCGACGCCGGACCGGCCGAGGGCGTGGCGGACGTCGCCCGGCGCGTCGGGGTGGGCGAGGTGCTCCGCGGCCAGCGCGACGGTGACCTCGAGGTCTCCCCGCCCGCTCTCGGCCCGCCAGGCGGCCAGGCGGGCGCAGGCCTCGTCGAGCGCGAGCTCCCCGAGCGCCCGGCCCAGCCCGGTGCGGGCCGCGACCGCCCGGCAGTGGGCGGCGTCGAGCGGGCCGCGGTCCGGGTGCCGACGGACGGGTTCGGCCGCGACCGCGGTGACCTCCAGCGTCGACAGCCGCCGGATCGGGACGACGCGCCAGCCGAGCGTCCGGTGCTCGACCGCCGACCGGAACCCGGCCTCCTCGTCGAGGGCGGCGCCCGCGAAGCCGCGCAGGAGCTCGTCGCCGA
>CAXSIB010000605.1:0-2224 GCA_964237095.1 uncultured Actinomycetales bacterium | reverse complement strand
CGGGCCTGCTCGCGCCCGGTCGGACCGCCCATCAGGTAGGTCAGCAGGTGGCGGGTGTCCGGCTTCGGCATGACGTTGGAGCCGACCGGGTTCCAGAACTTGTCGAGCACGAACCGGGTGATCTTCTGCGCCCGCGGGCTGGCCGCGAGCCGGTCGCGCCCCTGCGTCGCGTAGAACGCGATGTGGCGGGTCTCCTGCTTCGCGATCCGGCCGAGCAGCTCGGTCAGCGTCGCGTTGCCCTCGAGCTCGGCGAGGCGGTGGTAGCCGGCGAAGGTGGCCCACTCGTTGACCGCGCCCCAGGTCATGTGGGTGGCGATGAAGTCGTCGCCGATCAGGTTGGCCAGGATCGACTGCTGGATCGGGGAGATCCGGCTCTTGATCTTGTGGGCCGTGCGGACCGCGCGCTGGTGCTCGTTGCCCGTCGGGATGTTGTGCGCGGCGAGGACGTCGGCCAGGACCTCGCCGTGCCAGTACTCCTCGTAGCCCCACATGGTGAGGAAGGTCGTGATGTCCGGGTCGGTGTGCGACGGGGTCACCAGCAGGTCGCGCAGGTAGCAGACCGTGTAGGACTCGATGTCGCACATGTACCGCAGACAGCGCAGCGCCGCCCGCGACAGCGGCTTCTCCTCGAAGGTGGTGAGGTCGATGTCGTCCCAGCGGACGGGGGTCGCGGTCCGGGCGTACCGCGCGATGTCGAAGGCCATCGAGGGCCCCTCCCTGAGATGTGGTCGGCGGTGCTGCCGATCGGGTTCGTACGTGGGCGCGGGCCGGACTGGCGGGGCGACGCGCTGGGGGACCGGCGCCGTTCCGATTCGGTGACGAGTCGTGGCGAGTCGTTGCGAAGTGTCGCGACACGTCACCGAACGCGCAGCTTAGTGAGGGGTGGGGGCGCCGGGGTCCCGACGGGCCGGGCGCGGGCGCGCTGTCCGCGGTCGGCCGGTCGGTGGTGCGTCGCTACGGTCGACCGCGTGAGCACCACGAGCCCCGACGCCGGGCAGCGACCGACCACGGCAGACACCGCCGACACCGCCGACACCTCGGGCACCGCCGCGAGTGGGACCGCCGGCCACCCGTCGCCGCCGGGCAGCGGGCCGATCCCGGTCGGGGGCGCCGAGTGGGTCCTGCGCCACGGCGACCAGGAGGTCGTGCTGGTCGAGGTCGGCGGGGGCATCCGCCGCTACACCGCCGGCGGGGTCGACGTGCTCGACGGCTACGAGCGCGGCGAGCTGCCCCCGGGGTGCCGCGGGCAGGTCCTGGCGCCGTGGTGCAACCGGATCCGCGACGGGAAGTACACCTTCGAGGGCCACGAGCAGCAGCTGGACATCTCCGAGCCGGCGACCGACTGCGCGCTGCACGGGCTCTTCCGCTGGGTCCCGTTCGTCGCCGACGAGGTCGGCTCGGACGTGCTCGTGCTGTCCGGGACCGTGCACGGTCGGACCGGCTACCCGTTCACCGTCGTCCTGACCACCCGCTACGCCCTGTCCGACGCGGGCCTGACGGTGACCCACACCGCCCACAACGTCGGCGACGCGCCCGCTCCGTTCTCCCTCGCGACCCACTGCTACGTCCACGTCGGGGACCGGGTCGACGACCAGCTGCTCACCGTGCCGGCGGCGACCTGGGTCCCCACCGACGACCGCCTGCTGCCGCTGCCCGCGCGCCCGGTCGAGGGCACCGGGTACGACTTCCGGGCCGGGCGGCTGCTCGGGTCGATGGTGCTCGACACGGCGTTCACCGATCTCGAGCGCGGTCCGGACGGCCTGGTGAGCGCGACGGTCACCGCCCCCGACGGCCACGGCGTGCGCATCTGGGGCGGGGCGTCCTTCGACTGGCTGCAGGTGTACAGCTCGGACACCCAGCACGGCGAGCGGTTCCGGCGGTCGTTCGCCATCGAGCCGATGACCGCACCGGCGGACGCGTTCAACTCGGGCACCGACCTCGTGGTCCTGCCCGTCGGGGGCAGCTGGTCCGGGACGTGGGGCGTGCACCCCTTCGGAGCGCGACCCGACGCCGCCGCGCGGGCCGCGTTCCTGGGGACCGAGCTGCTCCCGGAGACCGGCGGCGACGACCTGGCCGATCCCGTCGACCGTGCGGCCGCGGCCCGGGCCGGGTCCGCCGCGGACGACGAGCGGCTGGTCCGCGACGTCCCCCCGCACCACGGCGGCTGACCCACCCCGACCCGGCCCCGACGGCCCACCCCGACGGCCCGACGGCCCCGACGGCC
>CAXSIB010000604.1:0-2226 GCA_964237095.1 uncultured Actinomycetales bacterium | reverse complement strand
GCCAGCTGGGCAACACCCCGCAGGCGTTCAGCCACTTCCCGCTGGTCGTCAGCGCACTGGCGTTCTCCCGGGGACGCCACCACCGCAGCAACGAGGCGATGGCCGCACCCACGGGCTGATCCGCCCGGTCCGCCGGCGAGGACGACCGGCCGGTGCCGCTCTCAGCTGTTGCCGGCGAGGCTCACGACGAAGTTGATCGCGGTCGCGAGGATCACCGCGCCGAACAGGTAGGACAGCAGCGCGTGGCGCAGGACCGTGGTCCGGATCGCGTGGGTCCGCAGGTCGGTGTCCGAGACCTGGTAGGTCATGCCGAGGGTGAAGGCCAGGTACGCGAAGTCGGTGTACTGCGGATCCTCGTCCTGGTTGAAGTCGATGCCGCCCGGGGTGCCGGAGTAGTACAGCCGGGCGTAGCGCAGCATGAACAGGAGGTGCACCGCCAGCCAGGAAAGCGCGACGCTCACCACGCCGAGCCCGCCGAGCAGCCCCTCGGCCAGGCCCGTCGAGGACTTCGCCTCCACCAGGACGACACCCACCGCGACCAGGCTGGCGACCGCGGCGACGACCACGAGCAGATCGCTCTGGGCCCGGCTCGGGTCCTCCGCGGTCGCATGGGCGTGCGTGGCCGGCGGGTCCATCCGCACGGTCCCCGCCCACACCCAGACCGCGAACACCAGGGCCGCGGCGTCCCAGCCCACCAGCGGTGCATAGGACCACGAGCCGACGAGCCCGGCCACGACGGCGACCACGACCCCCACGGCGACCATCACGACGACCCGCCGGCCCGACCGGACGGTCCGCCAGCCGCGGAGCCCACCGGCCGGTCCGGGCGCCGAGGTCACCCGGTCACCTCGTCACCCGCTCACCGCCGCCGCCGGGACGGGGCCGGTCAGGGTCAGCGCGGCGGCGGAGCGGGGTCGGAAGTCGCTGCGGTCGACGAGGGCGACCGGGACGACGGTCTGCCGCACCGGCAGCGAGGGATCACCGATGCGGCTGACCAGCAGCTGCAGGGCGGCCCGGCCCATCGCGGCGTAGTCCTGCGCGACGACGGTCCGCGGGGGCTCGAGGATCCCGGCCAGCTCCACGTCGTCGAAGCCCACCAGGGCGAGCCCGGCCAGTCCCATCCCGAGGTGCTGGAAGGTCGCCACCGTGGTGGCGGCGTTGCCGGTGATCAGGGCGGTCGGCCCGGGCCGCCGGGTGAGCAGGCGGTCCAGGGCGGCGCCGACCCGCTCGAGGGAGGGGTCCCCGGTGTGCATCGGCGGCCGCGCCCGCCCGGTCGCGGCCGCACAGCGGCGGAAGGCGTCCGCCCGGGCCCGGCCGGTGAAGACCCGCTCGTCGTCGCCCAGGAAGGCGATGTGCCGGTGGCCCTGCCGGGTGAGGTGGGCGTAGGCGAGGGAGATGCCCCCGGCGTTGTCGCACACCACGGAGTCGGCCGACACCCCCGGCAGCGGCTGGTCGATGGCGACCACCGCGAGGCCGCGGGCGATCTGCTCGCCCAGGTAGGAATCGGTGCGTGCCCGGCGCTGCTCGATCACCAGGCCGTCGACCCGCCGGCGGATCAGGGACCGCACCGCCTCGGACTCCAGCCGCTCGTCGTCCTCGGTCGAGGTGGCCAGCACCATCAGGCCGAGGGCGCGGGCGGCGCGCTCGGCCTCGCGCAGGAACGGGCTGTCGAGGCCGTTGACCGCGGCGCCGATGGTGCCGCTGACCCCGAGGCGGAGGTGGCGGGCCCGGTCGTCGGCCTCCCAGCCGAGTGCGGAGATCGCCTGGTGGACGCGTTCGGCGAGCCCGGCACCCACCGTGGGGTCGCGGTTGACCACTCGCGAGACGGTGCTCACCGCGACGCCGGCCGAGCGCGCGACGTCGACCATCGTCGGCCGCCCGCCCGCTCGCTGCGCCGCCACCGGCCCCCCGTTCGTCGTCGTCCCGCCGGGGCGCCGTACCGCCGCCGGCCGGCCCCGGTCCGCTCACTGTGAGCTGTGCCCACTGTGACCCAAACGTGGCTTGACACTCCCACGGAAGGAAAATAACGTTTCGCCGGGTCGGCCCGTCCCGAAGCGGACGGGGGGCCATGCCGGTGCGCCGGTGGTCGACAGCATCTCAAGGGAGAGACATGCGCAGACGTGACTTCATCAGGGCCGGCGCGGGTGTCGGCGCCGCCGCCGGGCTCGCCGCGTGCGGGTCCAGCACCACGGCGACCACGGCCGCCAGCACCGCCGCCAGCTCGGG
>CAXSIB010000603.1:0-2236 GCA_964237095.1 uncultured Actinomycetales bacterium | reverse complement strand
GGCCGCCACGTCCCGGCCGCCCGCGGTCCCGCCGGCCGCCACGGCCAGGTCCGGCAGCGTGGTCGAGCCCGCCGCGGGACGGCCCCAGCCGGTCGGCAGCGCCTGCACCCGCGACCACGGGAACCCCGTCAGCACCTGGTAGGACCTCGTCCCGCCGAGGATCGCCCCCCAGGGGTCGGTGCCCGTCGCCGCGGCGGCGACCGCGCCGCTCTGCGCGAGCACGGCGACGGTGCCCGCGGTGTCGGTGACGACGAAGCCGTACCGCTGCGCCGCCCGGGCGACCGCCTTCCCCAGCGGGGACAGGGACAGGGCGTCGACGTCCACCGACGGGTCGAGCCGGAAGCGCCGGCCCTCGGCGATCACCCCGGTGCTGGCCGGGCTGCCGTCCGAGCGCAGCGCGGGCCACGAGAGGTCGTGCCAGGGCGCGGGATCGGGGATCTGCAGGGCGAGCGCGTGGTCGATGCGCAGGGCCCGCGCCTCGGCGATCGTCACCGAGCCGCCGATGTTCGCGATGCCGGTCGCCGTGGCCCCGAACGGCGGCGGGAACAGGCCCTGGCTGTGGGAGACGCGGTCGATCCGCCCGCCCCAGCACGCGGACCACGTGTCCCCGCTGCGATGGATCTTCCAGAACTCCCACAGCTGGTCCGCGGCCGGGGACCACACCGACAGCTCGCTGTCGGTCCCCGCGGTCGGCACCGCCCACGTCGGGATCGGCACGTCCACGAACTGCCCGCCGGTCCCGTACAGCCCGGCGGGAGTCGAGGTCCGGCCCTGGCAGTTCGTGTACGCGACCCGCACGCGCGGCTGGTCCGCGGCCACCGTGACCAGGCTGGTGTTGTACTGCCACACGTTGAAGGCCGCCGTGCCGCCCTCGGCCGCCACCCCGCGCACCAGGTCGCCGACCTCGCGGGCCGAGTCGGCCGCGACGGGTGCGCCGGTCGCGTCCTGGCTCCAGATGCTCGACGGCCACGCGAACGCCTGCCGCCCGAGGTCGACCGGGCCCGCCGCCGCCGGCGCGGCCGTCGACGCCGGGTCGCGGGTCCACCGCACCAGCCCGGTCGCGACCAGGGCGGCGACGACGAGGACCGCCGCCGCCGCGACGAGCCGGCGGTGCCGGGGTCCGCGCGGGCGGCGCCGTCCCGGCCGGGGGGTCCGGTGGGAGCCGGAGGGCCGTCGGCCGCGCGAGGTCGTCACTGCATCGGACAGACCGGTCACGCTAGCGTGTCGATCATCCCGGCCGGGGTGCGGTACCGCGCTCGACCGGCCAGCCGCCAGGGCCCGACCCACGAGGAGGCACCCGAGGTGACCACACCCCCGACCGCCGCGGCCCCGACGTCCCCGGCGTCCCCGGCGTCCCCGAGTCCCGGCGGCTGGCCGGAGTCGCCGGACCGCCCGGTCGTCGACGTCAGCGTCGTGATGCCCGCCCTCGACCGGTCCGCGGTCATCGGGCGCGCCCTCGCCTCGATCCGCGCCCAGGACGTCCAGCCGGCCGAGGTGATCGTGGTCGACGACGGCTCGGGCGACGACACCGGCGCGATCGCCGCGGCCGCCGGCGCCCGGGTGCTGCGCAAGCCCGTGCGCGGCGGCAGCGGCCCGGCCCGCAACGACGGGATCGCCCTCGCGTCGACCGGGTGGATCGCGTTCCTGGACTCCGACGACGAGTGGCTCCCCGGCCACCTGGGCACGCTGTGGGCCCACCGCGAGGGCCGGGTCCTGGTCGCGTCGCCCGCGCTGACCAGCGGCGGGCGGCTGCTGGGCAACACCGGGACGGCCGACGTGGCCGTCGACCCCGCGACGGCGCTCGTCCCGGGGGAGATGATCGTCACCAGCTCGACCATGGTCCGCCGCGACGCCCTCGACGCCGCCGGCGGCTTCCGCAGCCTGCTCCGCGCGCAGGACCTCGACCTGTGGCTGCGGATCCTCGAGCAGGGACCGGGGATCGCCCTCGGCGGGACCCCGACGATCAGGTACCACGAGCACCCGGGCCAGGCCACCAAGGACGCCGCGCTGGTCCGGTCCTGCTTCGACACGATCATGGCCAGCTACGAGGACCGGAGCTGGCTGACGCCGCGGGTGTACGCCGCGAGCTACGCCCGCTTCCGGTGGGACGACCTGCGCGCCGCCCAGCGCGGCCGCGACCCGCGCGGCGCCGCCCACGCCGCGGCCTGGTTCGCCCGCCACCCGCAGTCGGTGCCGGCCCTGGCGGCCCTGCTGCGCCAGCGCCGCCGCGCCCGCC
>CAXSIB010000602.1:0-2238 GCA_964237095.1 uncultured Actinomycetales bacterium | reverse complement strand
CGGACGGCCGCGGGGTCACGCCCACCGCGGCGACGGCCACGGCGCCGCTCGGGATGCTGACCGGCGTGACCCTGGCCTACGGCGGCGTCCCCGCGCTCGACGGGGTCGACCTCGCGTTCTCCCCCGGCACGGTGACCGCGCTGATGGGCCGCAACGGGGCCGGCAAGTCCTCGCTCCTCGCGGTCCTCGCCGGGCTCGTCCGGCCGCGGACGGGGCAGGTCCGGGTGCGCCGCCCGAGCGACGACCCGGCGGCCGCGCTCGACCCGGCGCGCGCCCGCCCGGGCGAGGTCCTCCGCCGTGTCGGTCTCGTCCCGCAGGACCCGGGCGACCTCCTCTACGCGGAGTCCGTCGGCGCGGAGTGCGCCGCCGCCGACCGCGACGCCCGGGTACCCGCCGGCACCGCGCTCGCACGACTGGCCGAGCTCGCCCCCGGCGTCCCCGCCGACCGGCACCCCCGGGACCTGTCCGAGGGGCAGCGCCTGTGCCTCGCGCTCGCCGTCGTGCTGGCCGCCGGGCCGGCGCTCCTCCTGCTCGACGAACCCACGCGCGGCCTCGACCAGCCGGCCAAGGCCGCCCTCGGGCGGATCGTCCGGAGCCTGGCCGCGTCCGGGCGGGCGGTCGTCCTGGCCACCCACGACGTCGAGCTCGCCGCCGAGGTGGCCGATCGGGTGGTGCTGCTCGCCGACGGCGGCGTCGTCGTGGACGGCCCGGCCGCCGAGGTCGTGACCGCGTCGCCCGCGTTCGCCCCGCAGGTGGCCCGGATCCTCGCCCCCGCCCGCTGGCTCACCGTGGCCGCGGTCGCCGCCGCCCTGGCCGGGCGCCCCCCGAGCGCCGACCCGGTCGTCCCGGAGTGGACCCGGTGACGACGTCCGGCGCCGTCCGCCTGCGCCCGCGCAGCGCCGTCCCGCTGCGCCCGCGCAGCGCCGCCGCGCTCGCCGTCGTGTCGGCGGTCGGGGTGCTCGCGTTCGGGTGGCCGCTGCTGGCGTCGCCCAACTCGGCCCTGGCCCGCTCCGCCCAGACGCCGTGGCTGTTCGCACTGCTGCTGCCCCTGCTGCTCGCGGTGGTCCTGGCGGAGGTCGGCGAGGGCGGGCTCGACGCACGGGCCGTGGCGATGCTCGGCGTCCTCGCGGCGGTCGGGGCCGCGCTGCGGCCGGTCGGCGCGGGCACCGCCGGGATCGAGCCGGTGTTCGCGCTGCTGATCCCCGCCGGGCGGGTGTTCGGCCGCGGGTTCGGGTTCGTGCTCGGCGCGGTGACCCTGCTCGCGAGTGCGCTGCTGACCGGCGGGATCGGCCCGTGGCTGCCGTTCCAGATGCTCGGCGCGGCGTGGATCGGCTTCGGCGCCGGCTGCCTGCCGGCCCTGCGCGGGCGGGCCGAGGTGGTGCTCCTGGCCGGCTGGGCGGTCCTCGCCGGGCTCGGCTACGGACTCGCTCTCGACCTGTCCATCTGGCCGTACACGGCGGTCGGCCTACCCGGGCTGGCGTTCGTGCCCGGAGGCCCGGTCGGCTCGAACGTCGAGCACCTGCTGAGGTTCGTCCTGCTGACGTCGCTCGGCTGGGACCTCGTCCGCGGAGCGACGCTGGCGCTGATCACCCTCGTCGCCGGGCGCCCGGTGCTGGCGGCCCTGCGCCGCGCGGCCCGCCGGGCGGCCTTCGAGTCCCACGGCGGGCCGACCCCGGCGGCGACGCTCAGCTCTGACGGCTGAGGACCCGCGCCCCCGCGGCCGGTGCGCTCACCGGGTGGAACGACCGGGCCACGCCCGTCCCGGCCAGGGCGGCCGCCAGGGCCACCGCGGCCTCGCGGTCGGCGGCCAGGAAGGCGCACGTCGGCCCCGACCCGCACAGCACCGCCCCCAGCGCCCCCGCCTCGACGCCCGCCTCGAGGCAGCTGAGCAGCCCGGGCGCGAGGGACACCGCCGCCGGCTGGAGGTCGTTGACCAGGGCGCGTCCGAGGGCGGCCGGGTCCCCGGCGCGGACCGCCGCGAGGACGCCGGCCGGGAGGACGGGCTCGACGGGCGGCGGGAGCACGCGGACCCTGCGGCCGCGGCCCGCGGGGTGGCCGGTGAGGTCGCCCACGGACGGTCCGGTCGGGCCACCCGTGCCGACACCGCGGGCGACGGTGCCGCCGACCGCAGTGGTGCCGACTTCGGTGGTGCGGACATGGGTGCTGCCGGCCGACGACGGGCCGCCGGCGCGGGCCGGGGACCCGGTCACCGGCGAGCGCCCCACCGGCGGTCCGCCC
>CAXSIB010000601.1:0-2238 GCA_964237095.1 uncultured Actinomycetales bacterium | reverse complement strand
AAAAGTTCGGGCCGGCGTCGGGCTTCTGGAACGGGTTGAAGTTCGCGATCAGCGTCACGTGGGTCGGTCGCTCGGGGCTGACGAACGCGTACACGTCGGTGTTGTCGGCGACCGGGTCCTTGGAGATCTCGGGTGCTTCGCGGTGCGAGGACATCGTTCACCTTTCGGTCGAGACCGGTGCGGCGGTGCAGAGCGGGGGACGGCCGTGCGGGCGTCGAGGCGGGGACTGGGCTGCGCCGGAGTGCTGGGAGTGCGAGGTCCGCGGTCGTCTGCCCGCGGGTCCGGTGGGGCGGTCGCTACTTCGCGACGGCCCGCAGCAGGCGCGCGACGAGCTCGTGGTCCTCGACGACGACCTCGTGCTCACCGACCATCACCGAGACGGCCCCGGCGCGGACGTCGCTGACGAACGCGACGAGGGAGCCGGTCAGCTCGGAGACGTCCGGCCGGGCGGGGGCGTCCTCGCCCGCGGTGCCCGCGGCCGAGCGGAGCGCCGGGGTCAGGGCGGCGACCCCGACGGCCGCGGCCCCCAGGCCCGACGTCGACAGGAAGACCCGTCGAGTCCCTTCAGACATGGTGGTGTCCCTTCTGCGACCGATGGTCGACCGCGGAGGTGTTCCGCGTGCACTCACCAGGGCGCTCACAGAGCGTGCCACAGCAGTCACACAGATGCGCGGGTCGGTCGGCGGGTCGTCCGGACGCCGGAGGGTCGGTGGCTGTCCAGGGTGGTCCGGGCGTCGCCCTCCGAGCGGCGACACCAGGGGTGGTGCGGGCCGGCCGGCCCGGCGACGGGGTGGCACGAGGGAGCACCGCGACGACGGGCCGGACGCTGAGACGGGCCGGCGCGGGAGGCCGACAGCGCGGCCGCACCGACAGGCGGGAGGGGCCGTCTTCCGGGTGGACCTCCCCACGGCCACCGCCGATGCCCCGGAGCACGCTCCGACGGCTCGAACAGTGACCGCCGACGGCGGTCCGCACCCGGGAGCGGCCCCTCGCCGTCCGCGTGCTGTCGCTCCGGGCGACGGACCGGTGACCCGGCCCACCGACCCGGGGAACTGCTGCCAGCGTGCACCACCGCGGAGCCGTTCCCCGCCACTGCTGACCGTGTCGCGGAGGCGGTGTCGCGGCCTCGGTGTCCCCGACAGTGGGGACGCCGACGGGCGACCGGGATCGCTCCCGGCCGCCCGTCGGCGTCCCACGCCCAGTGGGGCGTGCGGTGCTCAGGTGCGGGGCACGCCCTCCGACGACTGGTAGCCGCCGGCCGGGGTGGCCACGTACGGGAACCGGTCCGGGTAGGGCGGGTTGGTGTTGGTGGTGCCGTCGGTGACCGCGGCCGCGGCGGCGTCGGGGGTGAACGTCGGGTCGACGAGCGGGATGAGCGCCCCGGCGACCGCACGCAGCTCGACGGTCACCACGTCGTCGGTGACCCGGCGGCCGTTGGGGAACCCGGCGAGGTCCCCGCCGATGATCCCGAGGTCGTTGCGCTTCGCCGTCGGCGTCGGCGGGATCGCGACGTTCAACCGGATCATGTCGGACAGGACGGGGCCCGTGTAGTTCTGGAAGCCCGGGATGACGCCCTTCGGGATGCCGGTGAGGATGATCGCCGACAGGTCGGCCCGCGGCTTCGTGTAGGCCGCCAGCTTCGGGAACACCCCGGGGTACAGCACCGGCAGCAGCCCGGCCAGCTCCGGCTTGGTGACCCCGCCGGCGAACTGCGCGTCCTGGTAGGGGTGCTGGGAGTTCCAGTAGTCCTTGCGGGCCATCGGGACCAGCAGCTCGTTGAACAGGGGGAACGCCAGGCGCGACACCTGCGTGTAGGGACCGCTGTGGCTGTAGTGGCCCGTGCCCGGGTGGTACATCCGCGAGCGCTGGCGGCTGGCGGTGGCCCAGACCCCGATGACCGAGCCCACGTCGTCGACGTCCGTGGGGTGGTTGCCCCACCGGGTGACCTCGGAGATCGGGACCTGGATGGCGATGGTCGAGACGTTCAGCCCCTGCAGGCCGTTGACGCCCGGCATCACCTTCTCCTTGAGCAGGTGCAGGTCGTTGAACGGCCGCAGCGCCCCGAGGTCGAACACGCTGCCGAGGTCGACGTGGAAGGGGTCGGCGCGCTGGCCGGCGAACACCGTCATCCGCGGGCCCGGGTGGTGGATGGCCTCCTCGGCCAGGCTCGCGTAGTCGGGCGTGCTGCGGACGCCGACGTTGACCGGCGGGGGCATCAGGTCCTGCGCGAGCACCTCC
>CAXSIB010000600.1:0-2240 GCA_964237095.1 uncultured Actinomycetales bacterium | reverse complement strand
GCTCAGCGCTTGGTGCTGCGACCGGTGGTGTCGTCAACGGTCTCGACCTCGATGTTCTCCTTGCGGACCTCCGCGGAGACGGTCTGCTCCTCGACGACCTCACGCGTGCCGACCCGGATGCGCTCGACCGGGACGGTCTCCTTCTCCACCACGGCGGTGTCCGCGTGCAGGATCACCTCGTGCTCCTCGGTGGTGAGGTCGCCACCGGACATGGCCTGGCCCATGTTGGCCTCGGTGATCGGCTCACGCTGCAGCACGACCTCCTCGTGGCTCACCGGGACCGTCTGGGTGATCGTCTCGGTGGTGATGAACTTCCGCAGCCGCGCCCGGCCGGCCTCACGGCGCTGCACACCGACGTGGACGCGCTCCTCCGAGCGGGTCATCGCATCGTCGGTCATCGGCCCGGAGGTGTCCCGGCCGACGGTGGCCGTCTGCTGGGTGCCGCGGGTAGCGGTCTGGCCCTGGCTGGGACCACCGGTTGCGGTGACCGTGTCGCCGCCGTAGGGGATGCCGTAGTAGGTGAACAGCTCCACCTCGTCATCCGCGCTGATCTCACGGCCCGGGTCGTGGTTCGGGGCGCCCTTGACCAGGTCCTTGCTGAACGGGACGGTGAGCTCCCCGCCGGCCCAGTCCGCCGCGGCGAGGGGGACGAGGGACACGTGCGAGCCGAACAGGCCGGTCTTGACCGCGGCCCACTCCGGCTTCGAGGTCTCGTTGTCCAGGTAGACCTCGTCGACCTTGCCGAGCTTGTCCCCGCCGGAGCCGGTGACGTTCGCACCGCGCAGGTCAGCGGGGTTGGTGATGTTCATGGGCACAGAGGACTCCTTCGTGCGGGCCGGGCCCGCGATCAGCTGCCGGGCGTAGGGGATCCACGCCCATCCAGGGTTGCCACGCGAACGCGCGTCGAGAACCGCACCACCGTGGCGACAGGGGGATCAGGGTCGGACGATGAGACGCGACTACGGCGAGCGCGCAGACGTATCGGAAAGTCAGGGTCAGGTCCCCGGGCGCTCCGGAGCCGATCAGACCGTGCTGCACCGCGTTGAAGCCTCAGGAGCGGACCGGGCTGCGGCCTGCCGGGGGATCTCGTGGATGACCGTTCGAACCTTACACGCTAAGGAGCCGGGTGCGCGGGGCGGTGGACGCCGAGTCGCCGGCGCCGGTCAGCCCCCGGCGGGCCGCATCTCGGCGAGACGGGACATCAGGTTGCTCAGGGAGCTGTCGAACTCGGCCCGGGCGAAGTCCTGAGACAGGGAGTCCTGCATCCGCTGCAGCACCGGGTACTCCGCGAGGGGGTCAGCCGAGGCCCGCGGCCGGGCGGCGTCGGCGGCGGTGGTGGGGCCGGGGCTGGTGTCCGCCACCGCGCTGATGTCGACGTTCATCGCCGCGACGTCGAGGAGGAGGTGGCCGAGCAGGAAACTCGTGAACGCCCGGTAGACCTGCGCGGCGGCGTCGTCGCTGAACCCGGAGTCGATCAGCCCCGCGAGGAAGGAGTCCATCCACCGCAGGCTGCGCAGCGGCGGGCGGACCCACGGTGCGGCCGGCGGGCGGGTCGCGACCAGCGGGAACAGGCGCGGGTGGTCCATGGCGATGCGCCGCACGCCGTTGGCGAGACGGCTCAGGTAGTCCTCCCAGCCGTGCCGCGGGTGCAGGTACACCTCCGGGTCGGCGTAGAGGGCGTCGACCACCGCCTCGACCATCCCGTCGAGCAGGGACTCCCGGCTCGGGACGTACCGGTAGAGCGACATCGCCTCCACACCGAGGCGGTCCGCGACGTTGCGCATCGTCAACTCCGCCAACCCGGCACTGTCGACCACCGCGATCGCGGTGTCCACGATCACCGGCCGGCTCAGGCCCCGCTTCGACCCCCGCCCCGGCGCCGGGGCGGTCACCAGCCTCGAATGCCCGCTGTGCCGGTGGTCGTGGTGGGTTGCCGTCATCTCCGTGATCCTTTCCTGTCAGCGCACCTCACGGTTCGCCCGGTTCGCGCACCGGGCCATCGATGGGATGGACAGCCCTCGGAAGAAGCGGGGGCAGGTCACTGTGCGGTACCGCCAGTATGAGTTCACGGCGCGTGCTCTACGTCTGCCAGGGCGCCTGCACCGCCTCAAGCCGTGCGGTCGAGCCAGATCACGGTCGACTCCCCGGAGCGCTGAGCGAGCCGCGGCCGGTGGCCCGCCCCGGGCGGTGACCTGTGGTGGGGAGCCCGACCGGACCGCGGCCGATGCACCTGTACGTCT
>CAXSIB010000599.1:0-2249 GCA_964237095.1 uncultured Actinomycetales bacterium | reverse complement strand
CGAGCACGCCCCGACCTTCGTCGACGCCTGAGGAGGCTGACCATGACCCGCACCCCGGTCCCGGTCGTCAGTGCCGGTGGGCAGATCAGTGCCACCACCACCAACGGGCTCATCGGCAACGACGGCGACCACGAGACCCGGGTCGTCAACCTCGAGGGGACCGTCAAGGTCGTCGGGACGGCGGCCTACACCGTGCAGGCCGGTGACATCAACGACTACATCCTGATGACGGCCGGCGGGTCGGTCGTGATCCGGCTGCCGACCTACGCGGCCGCGCCGCTCTACGCGACGTCGCCGATCTTCCAGGTGACGTTCGTGGCCGCCGGCTCGACCACCGTCCTGTCGCTGTCGCACAGCGGGGTCACCAGTCGGCTCTACCCGACCACGGCGGCCGGGACGACGAGCGGCCAGTACGCCAAGCTGATCCTCACGTGGGTCGGGCAGAACGAGGTCCATGTCAGCGGGGACATCGTCTGATGCGCCGCAGCGCGTTCCACCTCGGGGGCCGTCACCGTGGCTCGGCCGCCGTCGCCGCGTCGGAGACGACCGCGTGGGGATCGCTGGTCACCAGGCAGGCCAACATCTCCGCCGAGCAGGGTGCGGGCATGAAGGTCGCCATGTTCGAGCTGAACTGGGCCGCCTGGGAGACCTCCGACGGCGCCTGGTCCTCGTCCTACCAGTCGACCATGCGGAGCTGGTACGACGCGCTCGTCGCGGCGGGGTACAGCATCACCCTGTCGTTCGGAGCGCACTACACCCCGAACTGGCTGAGGTCCTCCGGGCAGCTCTTCGTCGGTGAGAACGGGGCGCTGTCGACCGGCTGCGTCGACTTCGTGTGGGACGCGGGCAACTGGGCTCACTTCGCCGCCTATGTCGACCACGTCGACAGCGTGTTCCCGTTGTCCGGCTTCGACGCGATCCGCATCAGCTCCCTGTCCGACGGGGAGCTGCTCTACCCGGGGTCCTCGTCGAGCCAGAGCAGCGACGGCTCTCGTCACTGGTGGTTCTACGGCCCGGCCCCCCAGCAGGGGACCGACCTCGTCGCCGGTCAGACCGTGTGCCCGTCGCCCGGGTGGACCGCGGGCGGCTCGGACCCCTCGATGACCACCACGCAGGTGCAGTCGGTGCTGACCTGGTACCTGCAGTCGATGACCAACCTGGTCACGCGGGTCCAGGACCGGTGCGACGGCCTGGGTTTCACCGGCTGGTACGAGGTGCTGATGTCGGGCAGCGGCGCTCGACCCTCGACGATCACCTCGCTCGTCTCGGCCCACCTGAGCCCGGTGACGTCCATCGCCACCGTCGGCCCGGTGTGGCAGACGACGATGGCGCTGCTGCCGAAGAACGGTCGGACCACGGCGCACCTGTCCTCGGTGGGTGACCGGTCCGGTTCGGACGCCGACGACGTGTACGGGGCGGGCGACGCGGCCGTCTCGCTGACGGACACGAGGGCGAACGGCTGGTCCGCAACCCGGTGGGGGACGTACCTCGCGAAGCGCAACGGCCTCCCGGTCACCATGGAGAACTCCGGCTGGTCGACCGGTTTCGCCAGTCACTACACCGACCTGGAGAGCTCCGGTCTGCTCGCCGCCGCCATGGCCGCTGCGGCGGTGAGCGCGTCGAACCCGATGCGCTACTACTGGGCCCACAGCGACCGCCTGGCCAGCACGAGCAACCTCTTCCCGGCGTTCTCGTCGGCCATCGACGGGGTCAACTCGCCGAGGACGAGCGGCATCTCCCCGCGCTCCCCGCGCTCCCCGAGCCCGGCGGCCGCCGACCCGTCGACCTCCGTCAGGGATTACGCCACGACCGGGGCCGGCCGCTGAGCCCGGTCCGCCGATCCTCGTCCCGGGGGTCCGCGGACGCCGTCCCGGTGCCCGCGTCGGCGCGGTCGGCCGCGGCTACTCTCGGGGGACGCCCGAGGCGCCGGCACCCGTCGGTGGTCCGGCCCGACCGCCGGGAGGTCCTGCCATGGTGTTGAGCGGCGTCTTCGCGGTCCTGTCCCTGCTGGCGTGGTTCCTCTTCCTGCTGCTGCTGTTCAGGATCGTGTTCGACCTCGTGCAGTCCTTCGCGCGGGCGTGGACACCGCGGGGGCCGATGCTGGTCGTGCTCGAGGGCCTGTACACGGTCACCGACCCGCCGGTCCGGGTGGCGCGGCGCACCATCCCGCCGCTGCGCCTCGGCGGCATCGGCCTCGACGTCGGGTTCCTGCTGCTGCTGGTGCTGACCCAGGTGCTGCGGGTCCTCTT
>CAXSIB010000598.1:0-2251 GCA_964237095.1 uncultured Actinomycetales bacterium | reverse complement strand
GCCCCGCGACGGCGCCCGTCACCGCGGCCCCGGCGGCCGCCCGGACCCCGAACCGCCGCCGGGTCAGGTCTCCCGGCGTCGACACGCCGCCATTGTGCCGAGGCTCGACCGGGTCCTCGGGACGGCCGCGCCCGGGGCGTCAGCCGGCGCGGGACCCCCCGGTCCCGGCCAGGGCGAGCCGGAGCGCGGCGACGACCGACGCCTGCCAGAGGGCGACGTCGTGGCCGCCGCCCACGACCCGGAGGTGACTGTCGACGTCGGGCTCGCGGCGCAGGGCGGCGTGCAGCTGCGCTGCCTGCAGGTCCAGGTCGTACGGCACCGAGACCCCGGCGCCGCCGGCCACCGCCCCCGCCGGGCCCGCCGACCCGCCGGGCCCGTCCTGGGCGAGCTCGCCGTCCCCGACGAGGGTCACGACGCGCAGCCGTCGGGGGCCCGGGCGCCTCGCGCGGAGCAGCGCCTCCCACCCGGCGACCGCGGCGAACCTCGAGCTGTCGAACAGGGTGGTGCCGATCCCGAACGCGCCGGAGGTCCGGGCGGACGAGACGTGGGGCGGGGTGAGCCGGTACACCGCCGGGGACAGCAGGACCGCCGCGTCGAAGAGTCGGTCCGGTCGGAGCAGCCACCGCAGCGCGGCGGAGCCGCCCATCGAGATCCCCACGACCAGCCGCCGGGCGACCGGTGGGACGGCCGGTCGGGCGGCCGGCGGTGCACCCGCCGCGGCGGCCCGGGGGCGTCCCTCCCCGCCCAGGCCGGACTCGAGGATCGGCAGCACCTCCTGCAGGAGACCGGTCTCGACCGCTGCACCCGCCGGTGCCCCGGAGGCGTCCCCGTCGTAGGCGGAGTCCGTCCACCACGACATGCGGTGCGACCAGGGACCGTCCGGGGCGACGACCGTGCAGGCCGGCACGGCGCCGGTCCCCGCGGCCGCGGCGATCGCCGCGACCACCGGGCGCAGCTCCTCCGCGGAGCCCTCACGGCCGTGCAGGACCCAGATCCACCATGGCGGCCCGGCGGCCGGGGCGGCGTCGGGCACCTCGGCGACGAGGCACCGCACGGTCCCGAGCCGTTGCGTCGGGACGTCGCGCCACGTGAGGACCGGGGACGTCGTCGTCCGCAAGGTCGGACCCCCGGTTCGCAGGTGACCGTCCCTTGACAGGGACGGTCGGGGTGGGCTTTCCTCAGGTGTAGTCGTTTACGGAAACGATTACAAGACGAGTTCTCCCCCCGACGACGATGTCTGGAGACGATGGTGACGGTGCGGGCGCGGCCCACGGTCGGTGTGGTCGCCGACCGCGCGGGGGTCTCGGTGGCCTCGGTGTCGCGGGTCCTGAACGGGCTCCCGGCGAGTCCGGCGATGACCGCCCGGGTGCAGGCCGCGGCGGGCGAGCTCGGGTACGTCCCCGACGTGATCGCGCGGTCGTTGAAGGTGCGCCGGACGGGGCAGCTCGCGTTCGCGGTGGCCGACGTCGGGAACCCGGTCTACGTGGAGATGATGCGCGCCGTCGAGGCGGTCGTCCGAGCCGCCGGGTTCCGGCTGGTCATCTCCTCGATCGGCTCCGACCCGGCGGACGCCGTGTCCCAGCTGGACAACCTCGCCTACGGCTTCGCCGACGGGCTGCTGCTCAGCCCGCTGCGTTTCGACGACCAGCTCGTCGCGGCCCTCGCGCTCGCCCACACCCCGGTCGTCCTGATCGGCACGCCGCCGGACACCGTCGACGTCGACCACGTGCGGGCCGACTCCCACCGCGGGGTCCGGGTCGCCCTGGACCACCTCGCCGGCTCGGGCCGGCGCCGGGTGGCGTTCCTCAACGGGCCGATCGACACCGTCCCGGGCTCGGCGCGCAGCCGGGCCTTCACCGACGCGGCCACCGCACTCGGGCTCGCCCGGGACCCGGCGCTCCGCGCGACCGCCGCGGACTTCACCGTCGCCGCCGGCCGCACGGTCGCGCACCGGCTGCTGACCTCGAGCCGGCCGGATGCGGTGCTGGCGGCGAACGACCTGCTGGCGGTCGCGGTCCTGCAGGTGGCCGCCGAGCTCGGCCTGGACGTGCCGGGCCGCCTCGCCGTCGTCGGCATGGACGACAGCGACCTCGCGGCGCTCGTCAGTCCGGCGCTGAGCAGCGTGGGCCTCGGCTCGGCCGAGCGCGGTCGCCTCGCGGCCGGGCTGCTGCTCGACCGTCTCCGCGACCCCGAACGACCCACCCGCCGCCTCGTCGTCGCCCCCGCACTGGTCGTGCGCCGCTCGTCCGGC
>CAXSIB010000597.1:0-2254 GCA_964237095.1 uncultured Actinomycetales bacterium | reverse complement strand
CGGTGGCGACCCGGCCGTAGGCGGTGAGGCTGTGGTGGGAGATCCCGCGGTGGCGCCGGCGGGGGTCCGCCGCCGAGACCCGCAGCGCCGCGACCGGGCGGCCCCCCAGCACCGCGGCCGCGTTGACCGCCTCCCCGGCGGCCACCCCGGAGAAGCCGAAACGGGTCCCCGTCCCGAGGTTGCCGGGGCCCTGGGTGACCACGGCCACATCGGCCCCGGCCGCCAGGCGGGCGACGAGCAGCGCCGAGTGCACGGTGACGGCCTCGAGGTCCCCGCCCCAGGCCTGTCCCGCGGTGACGGTCCCGGCCAGCCAGCCGGCCTCGACCAGCCCGGCCGCCGTCCGGGAGAACGCGAGCGGCAGCGCGCCCCCGTCGGACATCACGTAGACGACGCGGGCCGCCGGTCGGGTGTCGCGGATCCCGGCGAGGACCGCGGGCAGCGCGGAGTGCAGGTCGGCGACGACGACCGGCATCCCCGCGAGGTCGTCGGCGTCGGTGAGCGCCGCGTGCCACGCCGAGCCCGGCTCGTCGGCGCCCGCGACGGACTGCTGCAGCGGGGAGTAACGGTCCTTGACCAGGTGTCCGGCGCCGGGGCGGCCGACCTCGCCGGGACCGTGGACCGGTAGCCGGGCGACCACGTCGGAGCCGGCCTCGAGCGCGGCCTCGGCGGCGGCGTCGGCGACCGCCTCGGGGCGGGCCGCGACGAACGCCCAGCCCCCGGTGCCCAGGCCCGCGTCCTGCTGGGCCGTCGTCAGCAGCACCCGCTCGCCGATCGCCGGCAGGCCGGTCAGCTCGGCGTACGCCAGCGCCGCGACGACGGTCCCGTCCGCGAGTACGGCGTCGTAGGTCCCGACGCCGACCGGGCCGCCCCAGCCACCGGTGTGCGACCGCACGGTCGCCGTGCGCCATCGGATCACGCCCGCACGGTAGGCCCGGGGCCCTAGGGTCGACGCGTGGCGGCACGCAAGAGCGAGCGGCTCATGAACCTCGTCATCGCCCTGCTGGTCGCCCGCACCTACGTCCCGCGCTCCCGGGTCCGCGAGGTAGTCGACGGCTACGGCGACCAGGCCGACGACGCCTTCCAGCGGATGTTCGAGCGGGACAAGGAGGAGCTGCGCGCGCTCGGGGTCCCCATCGAGACCGGCAGCGTGGACACCTACTTCGAGGACGAGCCCGGGTACCGCATCCGCCGCGAGCGCTACGAGCTGCCGCCGATCTCCCTCGAGCCCGACGAGGCCGCCGTGCTCGGGCTCGCCGCCCGCGTGTGGGAGCAGGCCGGGCTGGCGTCGGCGACGACCTCGGCCCTGCAGAAGCTCGGCGCCGCCGGGGTGGCCACGGACCGGGCCGTGCTCGGCGCGGTCGAACCCCGCCTGGGGGCGGCCGAGCCCGCGTTCGAGCCGCTGTTCGGGGCGGCGGTCGACCGGCACCGGGTCCGCTTCAGCTACCGCCGGAGCGGACTCGGCGAGACGTCGCCCCGCCGCGTCGAGCCGTGGGGTCTCGGCCTGTGGCACGGCCGCTGGTACCTGGTCGGGCACGACCGCGACCGCGACGGCCGGCGGGTCTTCCGCCTCAGCCGGGTGGTCGGCGCGGTGACGGTCGAGGCCGCGGGCGGGACGTTCGGGCCGCCGCCGACCGGGGCCGTCCGCGACGCCCTGGCCACCCTCGACGCGGTCGGCGGCGACCCGGGCGCGGTCGAGGCGACAGCGGTCCTGCGGGTGCGGGCGGGTGCGGGGCTCGGGCTGCGGCGGCGCACGGTGGCCGCGGCGGCGCCGGCCGGGACCGCCGGGGTCGGCCTCGCGGCGGTCGCGGCGGACATCGCACCCGGTGGCGTCGCCGGCGACGGCTGGGACGTGCTGACCGTCGGGTACGCCGACGCGGGCGCCCTGGCCGAGGAGGTCGCGGGCTACGGCGCCGACGTCGTCGTCCTGTCCCCGCCGGAGCTGCGCGAGGCGACGGTGGCCCGCTTCCGGGCGGTGCTCGACGCCGTCCCGGCCGGCACCGGGTCCGTTCCGGCCGGAGCCGGGGCCGTCCCCGCGGGAGGTGGGGCCCGGTGAGCTCGGCGGCGACCTCGTCCCAGCGACAGGTCGCGCGGCTGCTCGCACTGCTGCCGTACCTGCAGGCCCGCCCGGGCGCCCGGGTGCCCGACGTCGCCGCGGCCTTCGGGATCAGCCCCGAGCAGCTCGTCGCCGACCTGCGGGTCCTGTGGTTCTGCGGGCTGCCGGGCCTCGCCATGGGCGACCTGATCGAGGTCGACA
>CAXSIB010000596.1:0-2258 GCA_964237095.1 uncultured Actinomycetales bacterium | reverse complement strand
CCGTCGGCGCCCGCGGGCTCGCGCTGCTGTACGCCGGCGGCGTGCCCGCGGCGGCCCTGCGCCGCGGGGGCCTGCTCGACGGCGGCGACGCGGGCACCGACCGGGTCCTCGACGCGCTCACCGCCGGCCCGCACCCCGCGATGGTCGACTACTTCTGAGCTCGACCACCTCCGGGCGATCGCAGCCAGGACAGGGATCCCGGGCGCGTGGCCGGCTCGCCGCCGGGGGCGCTCAGCCGTCCAGCGCGTCGAGGCGCCCGGCCAGGAAGTCGCGCTCGACGGCGTTCGTCGTCAGCACCAGCGCCTCGGCGTAGGCCAGGCGCGCCTCGCCGGTGCGGCCGAGACGGCGCAGGGTGTCCGCGCGGGCGCTCGCGAGGTAGGCGTAGGTGGCCAGCTGCGGCTCGTCGGCCAGGGCGTCGAGGGCGGCGAGCCCCGCGGCCGGGCCGGCGGCGAACCCGACCGCCACGGCCCGGTTCAGCGCCACCACCGGCGACGGCCAGGTCGCGACGAGCACGTCGTAGAGCCCGACCAGCTCGCGCCAGTCCGTGGCGTCCCAGCGCGGGGCCTCGGCGTGCACGGCGGCGATCGCGGCCGTGAGCGCGAACCGGCCCGGCGGACGGCGGCGCAGCGCCTCGCGGACGAGGGCGATCCCCTCCTCGATCACGGCGTGGTCCCACCGGCTGCGGTCCTGGTCGGCGAGCAGCACGAGCCGGCCGGCGGCGTCGGTCCGGGTCGCGCGGCGGGCGTCGGTGAGCAGGATCAGCGCGAGCAGGCCGGCGACGTCGGCGTCGGCGGGCAGCAGCCGGCGCAGCAGCCGCGCGAGGTCCAGGGCCCGCTCGACGAGATCGCGGCGCACGAGGTCGGCGCCCGCGGGGGCGGTGTGCCCGGTCGTGAACAGCAGCTCGACCACGGTGAGGACCGCGGCGACCCGCTCCGGGAGGTCCGCGGCCGACGGCACCCGGTAGGGGATCCGGGCGGCGGTGATCTTCTTCTTCGCCCGCGTCAGGCGGGCCGCCATCGTGGCCTCCCCGACGAGGAACGCCCGCGCCACCTCGCCGGTGCTCAGTCCGCACAGCAGCCGCAGCGTCAGCGCGACCTGCGTCTCCAGCGCCAGCGACGGGTGGCAGCAGGTGAAGACCAGGCGGAGCCGATCGTCGGCGATCTCCGGGTGCAGCTCGGCGTCCTCGTCGGCGACCCCGGCCGCCACCTCGTCCGCGGCGGGGCGACGCGGTCGACGACGAGCTTCGGCAGCGTCCGCCGCAGGGTGGCCTCCCGCCGGACGAGGTCCAGGGCCCGCCGGCGCGCGACCGTGGTCAGCCACGCCCCGGGCCGGGCCGGGACGCCTCCGTCGGCCCATGCGGACAGGGCCTTCGCGTACGCGTCCTGGACGCACTCCTCGGCCAGGTCGAGGTCCCGCGTGACGCGCACCGTCGCGGCGAGGACGAAGCCCCACTCGCGACGGTGTGCGTCCGCGACCGCCGCCGCGACCGCGGGGTCGGCCGTCCCGACGGCGCTCACGGCGGCGGTCTCGACGGTCCGGGTGGTCGGTGGCGGCCGGGGGCGTCAGCCGAAGACCATCACGGGCCGGACCTCGGTGCCCTCGGCCGGGATGTCCTTCGCCACCGCGATGGCCTCGTCGAGGTCGGCGACGTCGATCAGGTAGTAGCCGCCGAGCGCCTCCTTCGTCTCCGCCCACGGCCCGTCGGTGACGGTGAACGCCCCGTCGCCGCGTCGGATCGAGGTGGCCGTGGTCGTCGGGTGCAGAGCGTTGCCGCCGCGGATGACGTCGGCGTGCCGCTCGCCGAAGCCGACCCACTCCTCCATCATCTGCCGGCCGTCCTCGCGGGAGACCGCCGCCACCGCGGCTTCGTCGCTGTGGATCAGGATCAGGTACTGCGCCATCGCGCTGTCCTCTCACTCGAGCCCGCCTGCCGGGCCTCTCATCATCCCGACGAACGACACCCCGCGGCATCGACAGCCGCGCGGTCCCGATCCGTCGATCCGCCCCGGTGTGGTCTGATCGCCGGACGCCGCGGACGACGCGAGGTCGGACCGCCGACGGGTGGGAGGCGCCATGCACGAGGCACAGCGGTCCGGTCGCTCGGCTCGGTCGGGTCGGTCGAGCCGGTCCGGCCGGTCAGCCCGGTCCGGCCGTCTCTCGGCGGGGCTGGCCGCCGTCGTCGCGGCCACCGCCGCGGTCGCCGCCGCCGCCGTCGGGGTGGTGCCGGCCACGGCCGCGCGGCCGGCCGTGACCGCGCC
>CAXSIB010000595.1:0-2261 GCA_964237095.1 uncultured Actinomycetales bacterium | reverse complement strand
CTGCGCACGGCCGACGGCGTCGTCGCCGCGGCCGACCTGCTGAGCGTGTGGGAGCCGGCGGACCAGGGGCGGCGGGCGCTGGCCGGGCTGCTCGCCGACGGCCTCGCGGAGGCGGTGTCCGCGGGCGGCGAAGGGGAGACCGCCGGAGCCGTCGAACCGAGCGGGTATGCCCTGCCGGGCACGGTATCCTTCACGGGTACACGGCAGGTTGCCCGAGTGGCCAAAGGGAGCGGTCTGTAAAACCGCCGGCTCAGCCTACGTTGGTTCGAATCCAACACCTGCCACCACCCACGAGGACCCCGCGGGGGCTCGACGTCGTCGAGACCGCCGCAGCACCTGACCAGGCCAGGTCAGGTCGTCCGGGTGGCTGACTAGGCTTTCGCGCATGTCAGTCGCCAGTGATCCGGCCGTCGACGCCGACTACGCCCACCCCGAACGGCTCGTCAGCACCGACTGGCTCGCGGCCCACCTCGGTGGACCGGGCCTGGTCGTGGTCGAGAGCGACGAGGACGTGCTCCTCTACGAGGTCGGGCACATCCCCGGCGCGGTCAAGCTCGACTGGCACCTCGACCTCAACGACCCGGTCACCCGGGACTACGTCGACGGCGAGGTCTTCGCCCGCCTGATGGGCGAGCGCGGGATCACCCGCGAGACCACGGTCGTCGTCTACGGCGACCGGAGCAACTGGTGGGCGGCGTACGCCCTGTGGGTGTTCAGCCTCTTCGGGCACCCGGACGTGCGCCTGCTCGACGGCGGCCGGTCCAAGTGGGTCGCCGAGGGCCGCGACCTGACCACCGACGCCCCGTCGCCGGCCGCGGCGGAGTACCCCGTCGTCGAGCGGGTCGACGGCCCGATCCGGGCCTTCAAGGACGATGTCGTGGCCCACCTCGGCCAGCCGATGATCGACGTCCGCTCCCCCGCGGAGTACTCCGGGGAGCGCACCCACATGCCGGAGTACCCCGACGAGGGCGCCCTGCGCGGCGGGCACATCCCGGGTGCGGCGAGCGTCCCGTGGGCGCGGGCGGCCGCCGAGGACGGGACGTTCAAGCGGCGCTCGGACCTCGAGGCGATCTACCTCGGCGACGCCGGCCTCGCCCCGGGCGACGACGTCATCGCGTACTGCCGCATCGGCGAGCGGTCCAGCCACACCTGGTTCGTCCTGACCCACCTGCTCGGGTTCGACCACGTCCGCAACTACGACGGCTCGTGGACCGAGTGGGGCAACGCCGTCCGCGTCCCGATCACCAAGGGGACCGGGCGCTGAGCGACCTGCCCGCGCCGCTGGCCGAGATCGTCGAGGAGTTCGCCGCCCTCGGTGAGCGCGACCGGCTGCTGCTGCTGCTGGAGTTCAGCCAGGAGCTGCCCGAGCCGCCGGAGCGCCTGCGGGCCGACGGCGGCGCGGCGCTCGAACGGGTCCCGGAGTGCCAGTCCCCGGTCTTCCTCGCGGTCGAGGTCGACGACGCCGCCCCGCGCACGGTGCACCTGTACTTCCAGGCGCCCGCGGAGGCGCCGACCACGAAGGGGTTCGCCGGGATCCTGCACGGCGGTCTCGACGGCCTCCCCGCCGCGGACGTCCTCGGGGTGCCGGGCGACCTCGCCGACCGGCTCGGGCTGGCCCGGGCCGTCAGCCCGCTGCGGCTGCGGGGGCTCAGCGGCATGCTGACCCGCATCCAGCGACGGGTCGCCGCCGCCACGGCCTGAGCAGGTCCGGACGTGACTCCGCCGCCCGGCCGGGGGTTCCGGCGGGCGGCGGGTCGGGTCGTGCAGGGGTCGTTCAGGCGGTACGGCGCTTCACCTGCAGGTAGATGATCAGCACGATGATCGCGCCGATGATCGAGCCGATCCAGCTCGACGGCTGCACGAACCCGCCGCGGTGGTGGAAGATCAGCCGGCCGAGGAAGCCGCCCACGAAGGAGCCGACGACACCCAGGATGATCGTCCTGCCGACGCTCATAGCCTGCCTGCCGGGCACGACCGCGCGGGCGATGAAGCCCGCGACCAGGCCGATGATGACCAGTCCGATGATGGTCCCGAGCCAACCCATGCTGTTCTCCTCTTGTCCGTCGGCCACCGGTGTGGCGCTTAGAACGTAAGCGGCCGCCGTCCCCGACGTCGACTCGAACCGCCGGCTGTGGGGTTGCAGTACGGTCACCTCTCCGTGTCCGTCGCCGCCGTGTCGCGCACGAGCGGCGTGCCGGCGGTCCGCGGGCTGGTCCGGGCGGGATTCCGCCGGACGTCGAGCTACCGGCTCGCGACCGCGG
>CAXSIB010000594.1:0-2269 GCA_964237095.1 uncultured Actinomycetales bacterium | reverse complement strand
GCCCGGGCCGTGGCCGCGGGTGAGCGGGACCCGTCCGCCCGGAGCACCGGCCGGGGCGCCGGACCGAGCCGCCGCGCGTCGGCGAGCAGCGCCGGGACGTCGGCCGCGGGGACGGCCCGGCCGAACAGCCAGCCCTGGCCCCGGCGGCAGCCCAGCACGAGCAGGCGGTCCCGGACCGCCTCGGTCTCGACCCCCTCCGCCACGGTGGTCAGGCCCATCGTCGCGGCGAGCGCGACCGCGGCGGCCACCATGTGGTCGCGCACCGGGTCGCCGACCATCTCGGTGACCAGCTCCTCGTCGATCTTCAGACCGGACACCGGCAGCTGCAGCAGGCGCGTCAGGTTGGACCACCCCACGCCGAAGTCGTCCGCGACCACCCGGACCCCGGCGTCCCGCAGTCGCTGGAGCTCCGCGAGGGCCACGGTCAGGTCGCCGACCTCCGCGGTCTCGGTGATCTCCGCGGTCAGCGCGGACCCGGGCAGGTCGTGGCGGGCGAGGACCCGCGCGAACTCCTCGACCAGGCCCGGGGTGGTGAGCTGCCGGCCGGAGATGTTGACCGCGATGCCGTCGGGCAGCACGAGGCCCCGGTCGCGGAGGTCGGCCATGAGCGCGCCCGCGGCCTCGGTCGTCTCCCGCCCGGCGCACGCCACGAGCGACCCGCGCTCGAGGCCGGGCAGGAACGCCGCCGGCGCGAGCAGCCCGCGGGTGGGGTGCGCCCAGCGGACCAGCGCCTCCAGGCCCGTGACGACCCCGGTGCGCATGTCGACGACCGGCTGGAAGTGCGGGACGAACTCGTGGGCGTCCAGCGCCCGCCGCAGCTCCCGCGGCCCGACGTCCCCGGCGGGCCCGGTCAGGGCGTCGCGGCGGCGCAGCTCCAGGGTGGTGACGACCTGGCGGGCCAGGACGTCGAGTGCGCTCAGCTGGCCCGCGTCGAAGCCCCGGCGGGTGGTGTCCAGCACGCAGAGGGCCCCCAGCGGCAGGCCGTCGCGGCCGATCAGCGGGACCCCCGCGTAGGTCCGGAACCCGAGCGGGCCGGCCACCCAGGGCAGGTCGGCGTAGCGCTCGACCTCGTCGAGGGCCGTCACGACCAGGGCCGCCTCGGCGGCGACCACGTCGGAGCACAGCGACTCCGACCGGGGCACGGCCGCGGCGTCGAAGCCGTGGCGGCCGACGAACCGGTGGAGGTCCTCGCCGACGAGCCCGATCAGCGCGGTCGGGGTCCGGCACAGCGTCGCCGCGAGGGTCGCGAGGGCGTCGAAGGCGCCGTCCGCCACGGCGGCGACGGGCTCGTAGGACCGGACGGCGGCGAGCCGGTCGGGCTCGTGGGAGTGGCGGCGGACGTCCACGCCTACCCGCCGCCCGGCCGGGGACGGCACCCGCGCGGGCGGGGCGGGACGGGGAGGGACCGGTCGAGCCGCACAGTCCCACCCCTCCCGCCGACGTTGATCCGTCACTGTCCCGGGGGCGTCCTGTGGGGAACCTGAGCCGCCGCCCGCGCCGGCCGCCCCGCCGGACCGCCCCGCCGGACCGCGCCCCGCCGGGCGTCCCGGTAGCGTCGCCGGGCGTGACCGCGGCCCTGACCGACGAGGAGTGGGCGTTCCTCGACCGGGCGTTCGACACGGCCCGCGACGGCGCCACCGAGGTGCTGGCCGGCCTCGTCCGCGCCGGTCTCCCGGTGGACCTGACCACCGCGAGCGGGGACAGCCTGCTCATCCTCGCGGCCTACCACGACCATCCCGCGACGGTGGCCGCCCTCGTCGACCTCGGCGCGGACGTCGCCCGGGTCAACGACCGCGGGCAGACCGCGCTGGCCGCCGCGGTGTTCCGCCGGTCCCGGGCGAGCGTGGCGACCCTGCTCGCCGCGGGCGCCGACCCCGCCGCCGGACCGCGCTCGGCGCTCGCGGTCGCGGAGGTCTTCGACCTGCCGGACATGCGGGAGCTGCTGCTCCGGGCGGTGCCGCCGGACGCCCCGGCCGACGCCGGCTGAGGCCCCCGGACGACCCGGGCGCCCGCGGTCGTCTGGTGCGGGACGCCGTGTGACATGGTCCTGCGGTGACGCGGGTCGTGGTCGTGGGCGGCGGCATCGTCGGCGCGGCGTGCGCGTTCCACCTGACCCGGGCCGGCCTCGACGTGACCGTCGTCGAGCGGCAGGCGGTCGCGGCCGGGACCACCGGTGCCGGTGAGGGCAACCTCCTGCTGTCGGACAAGGAGGCCGGGCCCGAGCTCGCCCTCGCGCTGCGGTCCGCCCGCCTGTGGGCCGACCTCGGCG
>CAXSIB010000593.1:0-2275 GCA_964237095.1 uncultured Actinomycetales bacterium | reverse complement strand
ACAGGTGGCGACCGTGGAGCCGGCGGCGACGGTGGTGACACCGGTCGACACCTGCGCGGTCGAAGCGGAACCGGTGCCGGCCGCCGGGACGAGGGCGTGGGCCGGCGCGGGTGAGCCGGGGTGAGCTCGGAGCCGGTGCGGGACGTCGTGCCCGCCGCCGGCGTGTCGGTCGACGTGCTGCCCTCACCGTGAGGTCGGCCGGGTCCCCGGGGGCGGCGTCCGCCGACCGGGTGGACACCGACGACACCGCCGACGAGGCTGGTCCCGCGCCTTTCTCTCGATCGACGCTAGCGATGTGGGCCGTCCCCCGGGACGAGGCCGGTGACGGCTGTGGACACCGGCCGGCCGGTCAGGGACCACCGCCACGGCGGCCGCCGTCAGCCAGGGTGCTCAGCCGTGGACGGCGGCCGGGTCGCCGCGCACGCCGGCCCGGGCGAGCCGGGCGGGGGAACGGCTCGTGACCGGCGCGGTGACGGTCGCGGTCCGCGTGGGCCGCACCGGGTGCGGTCCAGGCGAGACCGGCCGACGGGTCGAGCCCGTCCCCGCACGCCCCGACAGCGGCCCCGCGCGGGGACCCGGTGTTCGTCCTGACCGGCGTTCGTCCGGTCCGGCGTTGATCCGGGCCGACGCCGCGCCGGTGGCCGCGGACGAGAAGGTCGCGGCCAGCCCGGAGGCGAGCCGTCGAGGGTGCCCTGTCCTCACCCGTCGCCGCGGCGTACGGACCCGTCGCCGAGCACTCCGACCTCGGTCGGAGCGTTCGTCGGCAACGAGCCCCCGTACGGGGCGGACCCCGAGGAACCGAGCTACGACTGGTTGAAGAACGCCCCGCCGGCGATGCGGGCCTTGTCCTCCGCGGTGACGGTGACCTCGGACGGCGAGAGCAGGAAGACCTTGCTCGTCACCTTCTCGATGGTGCCGTGCAGGCCGAAGACCAGGCCGGCCGCGAAGTCGACGAGCCGCTTGGCGTCGCCGTCGTCGAGGTTGGACAGGTTCATGATCACCGGGACGCCGTCGCGGTAGTGCTCGCCGATGACCCGGGCCTCGTTGTACGTGGTCGGGTGGATCGTCGTGATCCGCGACAGGGCGCCGTCGGCCGAGGCCGGCTCGGGACGGCGGTCGGGGAGGTAGGCGACCGAACCCGAGCGTCGCGGCTCGGTGGTGGCCACCTCGGCGCCGCGGGCGTCGACGGAGCCGGTCTCCTCGTAGCCCTCGTACTCGTCGTACTCCTCGGCGTTCCGGTTCTCCTCGGCGAGCCCCAGGTAGACCGCCGCCCTGCGCAACGCGCTCGCCATGTGCACACTCCTGCAGATCAGTCCGGGTGGGTCAGGCTCTCGCCGGGGCCGACGTTAGTGCAGCGGGGGCCGAGACCCGAGCAGGGCCGAGCCCACGCGCAGATGTGTCGCGCCGGCGGCGACCGCCGCCTCGAGGTCGCCGCTCATCCCCGCGGACACGACGGTCGCCCCCGGGTGGTCCGCCCGCAGCGCCGCGGCCACCTCGGCGAGCACGGCGAACGCCGCCGCGGGGTCCATCCCCGGCGGCCCGACGGCCATGACCCCGCACAGGCGCAGCGAGCCGGCGCCCGCGATCGCGTCGGCGAGCGCCGGGACGTCGGTCGGCGGTGCGCCGCCCCGGCTCGGGTCGGCCGGGTCCCCGGCGGCGGCGGCGGTGGTGGCCTGGCCGGTCGAGGAGGACGCGGCGGGGTCGAGGTCGACCTGGACCAGGCAGTCGAGGACCCGGCCGGCCCTCGACGCCGCCGTGTCGAGGGCCGCCACGAGCCGCGCGCGGTCGACGGAGTGGACGAGGTCGGCCCACCCGGCGACCGACCGCGCCTTGTTGGTCTGCAGCTGGCCGATCAGGTGCCACCGCCCGTGGCCGGTGATGCCGACGACGCCCGGTTCGGGCGCCTCGCCGTTCCCCGCGAGCGCGGCCAGCGCGGCGCGGACCTCGGCCACCTTCGCGGCCGCCTCCCGGTCGCGGTTCTCACCGAACTCGCCGATCCCGAGCCGCAGCAGGGACAGCACGTCCGCGGCCGGGCGGGTCTTGGTCACCGCGATGAGGGTGACGTCGCCGCGGGCGCGCCCGGACGCCGAGCAGGCCCTGGTGATCCGCGCCTCGACGCGGGCGAGGGCCGCGGCGATCTCCGCGTCACGATCAGGGTCGGGGTCGGTCCCGACGGCGGGCGGGCTGCTCACGTGCGGTCTGCCGGGGTACCGGCCGGCGCACCCGTGGGTCCACCGGCCGGCCCGGCGGTCGGCCGAACGGTCGGCCCGGCGAC
>CAXSIB010000592.1:0-2275 GCA_964237095.1 uncultured Actinomycetales bacterium | reverse complement strand
TCAGCGGACCGCTCGCGGCCGGGCGCGGGCCGACCGGGCCGCCGGGGGCCTGGTCCGGCGGGCGGGGCGGCCGGAAGCCGAGACGGGTGGACGCCCGGATCGCGGCCCGGCGGACGAGGGTCTCGAGGGCGAGGGACCGGGGGCCCTCCCACCGCGTGGTCGGCACCCGGATCTCCAGCGCCGCGACCACCCGGCCGGCGTGGTCGCGGACAGCGGCGGCGATGGCCCGGCTGGCCGGGTCGGCGCCCTCGACGTCGGTGGCCACCCCGCGCGCCGCGACCGCGGACAGGTCCCGCCACAACCGCACCCGCTCGGCGGTGGCCGCCTCGCTGCGCAGGGTGTCCGGGACGGCCACCGGGAAGCCGGCGGGGGCGCCCAGCAGGCGGCGGTCGAGCTCCGCCCGTGGCAGGTGGGCCAGCAGCACGCGGCCGGCCGCGGTCCGCAGGGCGGTGGTGCGACGGCCCGGCGGCGAGGTCGCCGCGGCGTCCGCGACGGTGACCGCGCTCCCCGAGCGGGCCACGTAGACGACGTCGCGGCCGTCGAGCAGCCCGAGCTGGCACGCCTCGCCGCACCGCGCGGACACCTCGTCGACGAGGGACTGGCCCTCCCGGACGACGTCGAGGGCGTCGGCGTAGACGCTGCCCAGCTCGTACACCCGCACGCCGAGGCGGAAGCGGTGGGCATTGTCCGGGGTCCGCTCGACGTACTCGCGTTCGGACAGGGTGGCGAGCAGCTCGTGGGTCGTCGTGCGCGGCAGGTCGAGCGCGGCCGCCACCTCGGGCGCGGAGAAGCTCCCGCGACCGTCGAGGAACATCTCCAGAACGTCGAGTGCCCGGACGACCGCCGGAACCGATCGCGCCACAGCCCCACCCCGTTGTCGTCCGGCTGGCCTCGTGCGGGCGGGATGCCCTCCGTGATCTGCCGCCCCCCGCCCGGCGGGGGATCGGCGCTCAGCTGCCCGGCCGCCGCCCCGGACGCCGTCTGGCCGGAGTGGTCGGTCAGGCGGACGCTAGCCATGCGGTACGGACACCGTCAACGGACGATGCGCCCAGCCGCCGCGGCACCCTCCGGCCGGGGCCGAACCGGGGCGCCGGTCGCGCCGTCCACCTGCGGATGTCACAGAGGGCTCTCACTGGTGACTGTCAGATTTGTCGGCGGTCCGGCCGTGGAGGGGCCCCGGGCACGCCCTCCGGGGCGCAGCGAGAATGGGGTCATGGCCGACCAGCCCGCCACGGGAGACCCGTCGCCGACCGCCGCCGGCACGGCGGACACCGCGGCGACCCCGACCAGCACGGGTGGGGGTCCGTCGGCCGAAGCCCCGCCTGGGCACCGTCCGAGCACCGCCGCACCGGCCCAGCCGGATGCGCCCGGACCGCTCCCGGCCGTGGGGCCGCCGTCACCCCCGCCGCGCCGGCGGGGGATGTCGGGCACGGTCGCCGACATGGCCCGCTCGCTCGGGATCCTGCTGGTCGTGATCGCGCTCGTGTGGTTCGTCAGCGGGATGTGGCACAACAGCACCCGCGGGCAGACCACGGTCACCGACTGGCAGGCGCGGACCGCCGACATCCCGGCGGTGGTGGGGTACGCGATCGAGGTCCCGGCGTCGCTGCCGGCGGGCTGGTCGGTCTCGGTGGTCCGCCTCACCGACACCGCCGGGGCCTGGACCATGACCGCGAGCACCGCCCACGGCCACTACGTCGACCTCCTGCAGAGCTCGGGCGACCTGGCCGCCCAGCAGGCCGCGGCGCTGCCGGACACGCGGGCGACGGGTCCCGTGCGCCTCGGGCCGGTGGTGTGGTCGTCGTTCGGCCTGCCCGCCGACGAGCGCGGCAACCCGCTCCGGGCGCTGGTCCGCCAGGTGCCGCCGGCGGCGCTGCCGGCCGGAGCGTCGGCGTCGAGCGCGTCCTCGACGACCACGCCCGCCACCGCCGCCGCCGGCCCGCGAACGCTCCTCGTCCTGTCGGGCACCGCCACCGCTCCCGAGCTCGCCACCTTCGCGACAGCGCTGCACAGCGTGAGCTGAGGCCCACCGGACCAGCTCGGCCCGGAGCCGGCGGTGTCAGGCCCGGCCGGTGAGGCTCCGCCTGTCAGGACCGGCCCGGGTCAGGACCGGCCCGGGTCAGGACCGGTCGGGCGGCCCGTCGTGATCGGCCGCCGGGGCCGAGGTCGCCCGCTCGAGGCGCTCGCGGGCACCGGCCAGCCAGCGCTCGCACTCGGCCGCCAGCCGCTCGCCGCGCTCCCACAGCGCGAGGGACTCCTCGAGCGGGAGCCCGCC
>CAXSIB010000591.1:0-2277 GCA_964237095.1 uncultured Actinomycetales bacterium | reverse complement strand
TCCCGGCGGTGCCGGCGGCCTCGGCGGCCGCGGTCGCGGCGGCACCCAGGGCGCGTTCGGCCGTGGCGGCCAGAAAGGTCGGGCTCGCAAGAGCAAGCGGCAGAAGCGCCAGGAGTACGAGAACTTCCAGGCGCCGTCGTTCTCGGGCACCCGGATCCCGCGCGGCGACGGCCGCATCGTGCGGCTGTCGCGCGGGTCGTCGCTGTCGGACCTCGGCGACCAGATCGGCGTGGACGCGGCGTCGCTGGTGAAGGTGCTGCTGAGCCAGTACAACGAGGTCATCACCGCGACCCAGTCGGTCGGCGACGAGACCCTGCAGCTGCTCGGCACCGAGCTCAACTACGACATCCAGGTGGTGTCCCCGGAGGACGAGGACCGCGAGCTGCTCGAGCAGTTCGACCTGTCCTTCGGCGGCGAGGAGGACGAGGAGGACCTCGTCCTGCGGCCCCCGGTCGTCACGGTCATGGGTCACGTCGACCACGGCAAGACCCGCCTGCTCGACGCGATCCGCAAGACCAAGGTCGCCGAGAAGGAGGCCGGTGGGATCACCCAGCACATCGGGGCCTACCAGGTCGTCGCCGAGACCAACGGCGGCGCGCGGCCGATCACCTTCATCGACACCCCGGGCCACGAGGCCTTCACGGCCATGCGGGCCCGCGGGGCGCAGACGACGGACATCGTCGTGCTCGTGGTCGCCGCCGACGACGGGGTGAAGCCGCAGACGACCGAGGCGCTCAACCACGCCCAGGCCGCCGGCGCGCCGATCGTGGTCGCGGTGAACAAGGTCGACAAGCCGGGCGCGGACCCGACCCTGGTCCGCAGCCAGCTGACCGAGTACGGGCTGGTGGCCGAGGAGTTCGGCGGCCAGACCCTGTTCATCGACGTGTCCGCGCTCACCGGGCAGGGCATCCCCGAGCTCCTCGAGGCGATCGTCCTCACCGCCGACGCGGAGCTCGACCTGCGGGCGAACCCGGACCGGGACGCCCAGGGCATCGCGATCGAGGCCCACCTCGACCGCGGTCGCGGCCCGGTCGCGACGATGCTCGTCCAGCGCGGGACCCTGCACGTCGGGGACTCCGTCGTGGCCGGCGACGCCTACGGGCGCGTCCGGGCGCTGCTGGACGACACCGGCCAGCCGATCCAGGAGGCCCTGCCGTCACGGCCGGTTCAGGTCCTGGGCCTGTCCGCGGTCCCCGGGGCCGGCGACCAGTTCGTCGTCGTCGCCGAGGACCGGATCGCGCGGCAGATCGCCGAGCGCCGCGAGGCCCGCGAGCGCGCGGCGGAGCTCGCCAAGAGCTTCGGGCGCCGCACGCTCGAGGACGTCATGAAGCAGATGGAGCAGGGCGAGCTCGACGAGCTGCTGCTCATCCTCAAGGGCGACGTGTCCGGGTCGGTCGAGGCCCTGGAGGACGCGCTGCTGAAGATCGACGTCGGGGAGGACGTGTCCCTGCGCGTCATCAGCCGCGGGGTCGGGGCGATCACCGAGAACGACGTCAACCTGGCGGCGGCCTCGAACGCCTTCATCATCGGCTTCAACGTCCGCGCCGAGAACCGGGCGCGGGAGCTGGCCGACCGCAGCGGGGTGGACATCCGGTACTACACGGTCATCTACTCCGCGATCGACGAGGTCGAGGCGGCGCTCAAGGGCAAGCTCAAGCCCGAGTACGAGACGATCGAGACGGGGTCGGCGGAGATCCGGGACATCTTCCGGTCCAGCCGCTTCGGCAACATCGCGGGCTGTCTCGTCACCGCGGGGGAGATCCGGCGCAACGCGAAGGTCCGGCTCGTCCGCGACGGCACGGTCGTCGCGGAGGGCCTGGCGATCGCCTCGCTGCGCCGGGAGAAGGACGATGCGACGTCGGTCCGCGAGGGCTTCGAGTGCGGCATCAGCCTCGGCGCCTTCAACGACATCAAGGTCGGCGACCACATCGAGACCTTCGACGTCCGCGAGAAGGCCCGGGTCTGACCGGGTTCTGCCCGGGCACGGCCCCCGGCCGGCACCGCACGTCGGTGCCGGCCGGTCGGCCGTCGCAGGACCCCGACCGGCGGTCCGCCCCGGCCGCCGTCGCGGGTGTGCGGCCGGTGACCCGGTGGTGATCGGCTGGTGCACCTTCGACGTGCTCCTCGGCGACGTCCGGTCGCTGAAGGAGAAGCGCAGCCTCGTCCGCCCGGTCCTGGCCGAGCTCCGCCGCCGCCACCCCGTGTCCGCGGCCGAGACCGCGGCGCAGGACCTGCACCGCCGGGCCGAGCTGTCGGTCTGTCTGTGCGCCGACGACG
>CAXSIB010000590.1:0-2279 GCA_964237095.1 uncultured Actinomycetales bacterium | reverse complement strand
GCGGCCGCGGACACCGGGCCGGCCGCGTCCGCCGACGTGGCGGCGAGCGCGGTCAGGGCCGCCACCACGGCCGCGACGTCGTCGTCGTCCGCGTCGCCCCGCACGATCCGGAGGAGGACCGGGCCGGCCGGCGCGGTCGGGGTCGGGGTCGGGGTCGGGGTCGCCGCGGTCACGGTGGTCAGTTCGGTCACGGCGGTCAGCGCGGTCGCGGCGGCGTCGACGGCGGTGGTCGCCGGGACCGATCCGCCGGATGTGCCGGATCGGGGGACTTCACCGGATTCGCCGGACCCGACGACCGCGGCCTCGTCGACCGCCTCAGCCGCGGCGACCGGTTCGACTCCCGTCCCGGCCGCGTCTGCCGGGGGGGCCGCGTCGCTCACAGGGGGATGTTGCCGTGCTTGCGGGCCGGCCCCGCCACGGCCTTGGTCCGCAGCATGCGCAGGGACCGGGCGATGTGGGCGCGGGTCTCCGACGGCGCGATGACCGCGTCGAGGTAGCCGCGCTCGGCCGCGGCCCAGGGGTTGTCGAAGGTCCGCTCGAAACCCTCGACGAGCTCGGCGCGGACCGCGTCGGCGTCGTCGGCGGCCGCGATCTCCCGTCGGTGCAGGATGTTCACGGCGCCCTGGGCGCCCATCACCGCGAGCTGCGCGCTCGGCCAGGCCAGGTTGACGTCCGCGCCGAGGTGCTTGGACCCCATGACGATGTACGCGCCCCCGTAGGCCTTCCGGGTCACGACGGTGACGAGCGGGACGGTCGCCTCGGCGTAGGCGTACAGCAGTTTCGCGCCGTGGCGGATGATCCCGTTCCACTCCTGCTCCGCGCCGGGCAGGAAGCCGGGCACGTCGACGAACGTGACCACCGGGATGTTGAACGCGTCGCAGAAACGGACGAAGCGGGCGGCCTTCTCGGCGGAGTCGATGTCGAGGACCCCGGCCAGGCGCAGCGGCTGGTTCGCGACGACCCCGACGGTCGCCCCCTCGACCCGGCCGAAGCCACACAGGATGTTCGGCGCGAAGAGAGCATGGATCTCGAGGAACTCGGCGTCGTCGAGGACCGCGGCGACCACGTCGCGCATGTCGTAGGCGCGGGTCGGGGAGTCCGGCACGACGGTGTCCAGGGCGAGGTCCGTCTCGTCCGGCAAGAGGTCGTCCTCCCAGCCGGGCAGGACGGGCGGGTTCTCGACGTTGTTGGACGGCAGGTAGGACAGCAGGTCGCGGACCCAGTCCATCGCGTCGTCCTCGGTCGCCGCGAGGTGGTGCGCGGCGCCGGAGCGCTCGGCGTGGGTGCGCCCGCCGCCGAGGGCGTCGAAGCCGACCTCCTCACCGGTCACCGCGCGGATCACGTCGGGCCCGGTGATGAACATGTGCGAGATGCCCTCGACCATGACCACGAAGTCGGTGATCGCGGGGGAGTAGACGGCGCCGCCCGCGCAGGGGCCGAGGATCATCGAGATCTGGGGGATCACCCCGGATGCGCGGGTGTTGCGCCGGAAGATCTCCCCGAAGCCGGCGAGGGCGGCGACGCCCTCCTGGATCCGCGCGCCGCCGCCGTCGTTGATGCCGATGACCGGTCGCCCGGTGCGCGCCGCCAGGTCGAGGACCTTGCAGATCTTCGCGCCGTGCATCTCGCCGAGGCTGCCGCCGAGCACCGTGAAGTCCTGTGCGTAAAGGAAGACCTGTCGCCCGTCGACGGTGCCATGGCCCGCGACGACACCGTCGCCGGGCGGGTGCTGGGCCTCCATGCCGAACCCGGTCGCCCGGTGCCGGGTGAAGGCGTCGATCTCCACGAAGCTGCCCTCGTCGAGCAGCTGGAGCACCCGCTCGCGGGCGGTCTTCTTGCCGTTGGCGTGCTGGCGCTCGACGGCGCGGGTGCTCCCCGCGTGCTCGGCGGCGTCGGTGCGCCGGGCCAGGTCCGCGATCCGCCCCGCCGTCGAGTGCGGGTCGGCCGGGCTCGCGGCGCCGCCGGTCGCGTCCGCGGCGACGTCGCCTTCGGGTCCGCTCACCGACTGGGCCACCACGGGTCGTGACAGTAGTCCGCACGATGTCGACGAGGCCTCCGCGCGGCCTCGGTCCGAGCGCCGGCGGGGTCGTACCTGGCATCGTCGGCGGACCGGAGGTGTCGGAGCGGGCCGGCGGGAGACCGCTCGGCGGGGGGCGGGGAGCGGCGTGGAGGTCGGGTGGACCGGCACGGAGGCCGGATCGGCGGCGCCGGGACGGCCCCGGGTGCTGCCCGCCGGCCGGGACGCCGTGCTGCTCGAGGTGGCCGCGACCGGCGACGCC
>CAXSIB010000589.1:0-2281 GCA_964237095.1 uncultured Actinomycetales bacterium | reverse complement strand
ACCGCGGTCGCGGACCCCGGCCCCGCCGCGGCCGTGGCCGCGGCGGCGGCGGCGGCGCGGTCCGACGTCCCGGCGCCGGCGGCGCCCGGCTCGCGGTGGACGATGCCGGGAGTCGGGCTCTTCAGTCGCCACAGCGTGTTCCGCACGTCGGTGCGCGCGGCCCCGGTCGACCGCCGGTCCCGGCGCGAGGTCCGCGACCTCGCCGCGCAGGTCGCGCGGTACTACGGCGGCGTCGCCGCGTTCAACGTCTGGCAGTACAACGGCAGTGTCGTCTCGGTCCCCCGGGGCCAGAAGCGCGTGGACGTGCTCTGGGACGACTGCCAGGGCAAGGGATCCGCGCCGGCCGGGCTGCTCGGGACGGGCGGGCAGTTCACCTCGGTCCCGATCCCCGCCGACGCCGTCCCGGCGGCCGGCACCGACAGCGAGCTGACCGTCCTCTCGCGCTCGACGAACCAGCTGTGGGAGCTGTGGAAGGCCCGCCGCGACGGCCGCGGGCGCTGGCACGCGTGCTGGGGCGGCCGGATCGACCGGGTGTCCCGCGGCCCCGGCTCGTTCGGCGGCAGCTTCGGCGCCACCGCGACCGGCCTCCCGCTGGCGGGCGGCATGGTCAGCCTGGCCGACGTCGCGCGGGGCTCGATCGACCACGCGGTCGCCCTGGCGATCCCCGATCCCGCTCCCTGGCACGAGGTCTCGTGGCCGGCCCGGCGGTCCGACGGCTCGCCGGACTCGACGGGGACCGTCGCCGAGGGCACCCGGTTCCGCCTGCCGGCCTCGATCGACCTGCGTGCGCTGCACCTCACCCCGATCGCGCTGATGGTCGCCCGCGCCGCGCAGCGGTACGGCTTCGTCGTGGTCGACAAGGCCGCGAGCGTCTCGGTGATCGCCGAGAGCGGGCTCGGGGCCCTGTCCCGCACCGGCACCAACCCGTGGGGACGCCACCTCGGCGCGGTCCCCAGCTATCGCGTCATGGCGGGCTTCCCGTGGTCCGCCCTGCAGGCACTGGCCACCGACTGGGGCCAGCGGAGCCCGTCCTACTAGAAGGAGCAGTCCATGGACCTGACCCGTCGTTCGTTCGGTCTCGTCGCCGGCGTCGCCACCCTCGCCGCGGCCGTCGGCGGCAAGCCCGGCGCCCCGACCGCACTGAAGGCCGCGGTCTCCGGCCAGGCGGTCCGGTTCACCTGGGCCGCGCCCGCCGACACCGGCTCGTCGTCGATCAGCCACTACCACCTGAAGTTCACGACCGGCGGCCGGACGACGCTGCACACGGTCGGCGGGACCGTCCTGGTGGAAGCCCTGACCGGGCTGGCGTCCGGGGACTACACGGGCTTCGTGACCGCGACCAACGGCCAGGGCGAATCCGCGCACTCCGCGACGATCGCCTTCACCGTCGGGTCGACGGCGGGCGCCCCGACGGACTGGACCAGCTTCACCACGACCGCACCGGTCGGGCCCACCGGTGGCACCTACTCCCTGCACGCCGGCGACGACTTCACCGGCACCGCGCTCGACCTCACGCGGTGGCAGGGCAACCGCAACGACAACGGCACCTACGCGTCCCCGTTCAACGCGGGCCTGGAGTCGGAGTACTTCAGCAGCTCCCAGGTGAGCGTCGCCAACTCCCTCCTCACCCTGACCGCCGTCCCGGACTCGAGCCACCGGCCCGCCACGTACCGGTCCGGGTGCGTCACCGCGGCCACCACCTCGGGCGGCTTCCGCTACACCGCGCCCGGCACGTACTCCGAGGCCCGGGTCCGGATGCCCGCGGTCGCCGGCGCGTGGCCGGCGTTCTGGGCGGTGTCGGACTCCGGCTACACCCAGGAGATCGACTACCTCGAGTTCCTCAACGGCACCGCGACCGGACCGAGCCTGACCTACCACTACCAGGACGGCGGCACGGGCTCGGCCGGCCGGTCGTCGGCCTCCTACCGGTACGGGGCTTCGGGCACCGACTACCGCAGTGCGTTCCACACCTACGGCTGCCTCGTCAGCTCCGGCTCGATCACCGCTTACCTCGACGGGGTCGCGTACCAGACGATCAACCTGCCGGTCTCGCCGATCGAGATCGAGGTCACCTTCGACCTCGCCCTGTACACCGGCTACACCGTCCCGTCGGGCACGAAGATGGACGTCGACTGGGTGCGGGTCTGGGACGTCGCCTGACCGCCGGTCGGCCGACCTACGACGGCGTGCGACGACCGCTCGGGGGGTCGTGGGCCACCGCGCGCGGGCGGCCGGCGGCGGTGGCGACCCGGGCCCGGAGCACGTCGCCGGTCACGGCGTC
>CAXSIB010000588.1:0-2282 GCA_964237095.1 uncultured Actinomycetales bacterium | reverse complement strand
GGGTCGGGTGCCCGGACGGCGTCGGTCCGTCAGGCGGCGGGCGGGGTGGTCCTGCGCGCGGCCCGCTTCCGCGGGGCGACCGGCGTGGTCGCGCCGGTCGTCGTCGCGGCCGTCGTCGCGGCCGGGAGGTCGGTCCCGTCGACCGCGTCCAGCCGGCGGCGCGCGCGCGCGACCGGCGAGGTCGCGGCCGTGCCCGCCGCGGTCGTCGAGGACGGGCCGGGGATCCGCGAGGTCTCCCGGGCCGCGGCCTTCGCGGTGGTCTTCCGCGGCCGCCGCACCGTCGGGCTGCCCGCGGGCGTCGTGGCCGCCGGGGTCGGCGAGGCCGGGCGGGGACGGCGGAGCGGGGCCGTGCTCGGCACGCTGCTCGGGGAGGGCACCCCGGTGCCGGACGCCGGCGCGGACACCGCCGGCACCGGCCGGGTGACCGGCGGCACCCCCGGCGGGGTGACGATCGGCGGGGTCACCGCGGACGGGCGCGGCCGGGTCACGGGCGCGACGAGGTCACCGGTGGTCGCCCCGGGGACGCGGTTGGCCGGCGACGGGGTCGACCCGGGCGTGGCGTCACCGCGCAGGCGGGCGACGGCGACCCGGCCCCGGTCGACGACCGTGTCGTACAGCTCGTACGCGGCGCCGACCTGGTTCGCGATCCCGACCACGGCGCGCCCGGGGGCCTGCCGGGCGCGGTCGCGGACCTGGGCCGGCAGGTTCCGGGCCTCCGCGGAGAGGTCGGCGAGGTCGTCGACCACGGCGTCGCGGCGGTCCTTCAGCGTCTCCGCGACCCGCTCGCGGACCTCTTCGCTGCGGGCCCGGATGGTGGCGGTGTTCGCGCCGTCCACCAGGTCGGAGAAGGCCTCGCCGAACCGCTCGGCCGTCCACTCCGCCTGGACCTGCTCGGCGGCACCCTCCAGCTTCCCCGGGATCGTCCGGGCGAAGCCGACGACGTAGTCGACCACCCCGGCCGCGGCGTACAGCGGCCGGGTGTCGGTGACGGTGCCCTTGGCCTCGTCGACGACCATCTTCCGGACGTGGTCCAGCAGGCTCATGCGGTCCTCCCCGTGCTCGGTGCGGTCCTGCGGTCCCCGGTCGTCGCTGACCCGGGTCGTGTCGGTGTCGTGCGGTCCACGGTGCCCGCGTCGGTGGCGGCATCGCGGTTCGGGCCGGTCCCGGCCGCGTCGGTGGTGGTCACATCGGTGTCGCCGCGGTGGGCCGCGGTCGGGCCGGCGGTGTCGGTGTCCGTCCTCGGGTCCGTGGCCGGGTCCGTGGGCCCGGGGGTCCCGGCGCCCGGCCGCGGGTCGACCGAGACGGCCGCCCGCACGACCGCCGCCCGGACGGCGGCCGCGGCGGCGCCGGTCGCGGACACCGTGGCGGACACGGTCGCCGAGACCGCGCCCGCGGCGTCGGCGGCGGCCTCGCGGCGGAGCGCCGTGTACAGGTCGAGCAGGGCCCGGCGGTGGCGCTCGCGCAGGTGCGGGTCGGAGCGGACCGCGGCCGACACCGCACCGTCGGGGTCGTCGCCCGCGGCGGTGCCGCCGTCCGGGTCGTCGGCCTCCAGCAGCCCGGCCCGGACGTAGAGCGCCTCGGCCGAGATCTGCAGGCCGCGGGCGATCTGGGTGAGCACCTGCGCGCTCGGGCGGCGCAGGCCCCGCTCGACCTGGCTGAGGTAGGGGTTGGAGACCTCGGCGCGCTCGGCGAGCTGGCGCAGGCTGAGGCGGGCGGCGCAGCGCTGGTCGCGCAGGTAGTCCCCGAGGGACTCCCCCAGCTCCGACATCGCCACCCGGGTCACCCGTCCAGTGTGCTTGCATCTGCAAGCAGCGGCAACCGAGCGGTGGTCGCCGTGACGCAGATGACCCCGGCCGCGGGCGAGGCGCCGGCTCGGGCGAACCTGACGGGCCCGACTGCGCCCATCTCGACGGACCTGGGGCCACGGGGACTCGTGGTGCTCCCACCGGCCCCACCCGCACCGACGCCGTCGAGAAGGGCACACGACGGCGCGGCCGGGAGGTGGTCGTCGACCAGCCAGACCACCGGGTCGGCGGTGATGCCGGACGGAGCGGGCCGAGCGGGACCGGTACGCGGGACCGGTCCCGGCGGGTCAGACCCCGACGGCGGCGACGGTGCCCACCGGCTCCCCGTGGCCGAGGACAGGTCGCCGCTCGAGGGCCTCGAGGCCGGTGACGTCGAGGCCGAGCGCCCGCAGGACGGCCACCGCGGCCGGCCCCGCGGCGCGGGCGTTGCCGTCGTCGACCTTGACCGCGACCCCGCGGCCGTCGGGCAGCCCGAGC
>CAXSIB010000587.1:0-2282 GCA_964237095.1 uncultured Actinomycetales bacterium | reverse complement strand
GGAGGTGGGTGTACGCCCACGCGGACTCCGTTCCGGCGGGGGAGCGGGTCGGGTCCGCGGTGGTCATCTGCCCGAACAGGATGAACGGCTTGGCCGGGATCCGCCGGGTGGCGAGGTCCGCGGCGTAGTCGGTCAGCCCGTCCAGGTCGACCCCCAGATGCACCGTGCCCGCGGCGGCCGCGTCACGGGCGGTCCACGGGACCGGCGCGGACAACGCCCAGTCGATCTTCACCGTCCCCACGTCCCACTGGAACCGGTCCAGGTCGGCGAGGAACCGCGCTGGCAGGTGCTCGACGCCGACGAGGTCCCGGTACAGCGTCGGCGCGGTCACATCGGCCAGGACCGCCCGCCGCGCGCGGATGGTCTCCCCCGACGCGAGGATCACCCCCGTCGCGGCGCCTGCGGACACCGTCACCCGGTCCACCGGGGCCCCGGTGCGGATGACCCCGCCCCGGGCGGTCAGCCGCGCGGTCAGGGCGTCGATGATGCGTCCGGACCCCCCGACCGGGACGGGGAACCCGTGGGTGTGGGCGACCATCGTGAGCAGCCACCCGTACAGGGCGCTGCCCGCGGCGTCAGGGGACAGGTCGGCGTGCAGGGCGTTGCCCGCGAACAGGATCGGCCCCCCCGCCCCGGTGAACTGTTCCTCCCCGTACCGGCGCACCGGCAACGCCGCCAGCCGGGCCAGGCGCAACGTGTCCCCGAGCCCGAGATGGCGCAGCAGCCGCTGGGTCGACACCACCGGCGGGAACGGCCGGAACAGGGCCGTGACCACGTCGTCGGCGATCGGCTCCCACGCGGTGACGATCTTCAGCCACGCGTCGGCGTCGGCGTCGGCGAACCCGCCCAGGGATGCCGCGGTCCGCGCCGGGTCCCGCCACAACACCGCGCACCGGTCATCGGGCAACACGTGCGCGAGCACCGCCGGCGCGTGGGTCCACTCCAACCCGTACGCCCCCAGCCCCAGGCCGGTCAGGACCGGGGACGCCGCCGCGAACGGGTAGAACGCGCTGAACAGGTCACTGGAGAACCCCGGCGCGGTCACCTCCCCCGACCGGACCGCACCCCCGACCTGGTCGGTGGCCTCACAGACCACCACCTCCCACCCCGCATCGGCGAGCAGGTTCGCCGCGACCAACCCGTTGTGCCCCGCCCCCACCACCACCGCATCCGGCGATGACCCACCCAGCCCGGTACCCGACACCGGCGTCCCCTCACTGCTCGCTGCTGTCCGGCCGTCCGCCTGTCTCGGCGACGCCGGCCCCGCCCGGTTGCTACGGCACGCTGTCACCTCCTCAGCCCAACCCAGCAACCGCGGCCACCGGCGACGGTCACCAGGATCGCCGGGCCGGGCACCGGCCCACCTGAGTGGGCGACACGCGCCGACCGTTCGGCGGGCCGGTGGCACGCTGAGCGGGTTGGTCTTGCGCGAGGACGACTCGGAGGAGATGCGGTGAGTACTCCGTTCCCCGGTCACCGCTCCGAGTCCTCTGTCTGCCTCGACTGCGCGGACTGCTCCGATCGGCGGCTGGGATGAGACCGGTCCCGAACCGCCGGTTCGTCGGGCTGGTGGCGGTGTCCGCGGCGGTGGGGGTGGCCGCCGCGGCGTGCACGTCACGGATCAGGACTCCTGCCGCCGGCGTCGCACGGACCATACGGCCGGACGTGCTGTCCGACCCGGTGAGCGGGCCTGCTGCGGCCGGCCGCGGGACGCCGTCGGCGTCGTCCGTTCCCGCTGGTTCCTCGACGGGGTCCTCGGCGCGAGACGGGGCCGCGTCCGGTTCGGCCGCCGAGTGGTCCGGCCCGGACTGGGTGCGGTGGGAGAACTCCCGCCCGGGCAGTCCCGGCTGGGCCTTCCCGAGTGCGCGGACGGCCGGGCCGACGGAGCTGGCCGGCTGGGCGAGCCGCACGAGTGTGGCCTCCGGGCAGCCGGTCACCCTGTTCGTGACGGCGGCGACGGCGTGGTTCACCGTCGACGCGCTGCGTCTGGGCTGGTACGGCGGGGTCGGTGCCCGTGCCCGTGTGGTCCTCCGCCCGGCTCCGCGGCCGCCGGCAGCCACCCCCGACCACCGACGCATGCGGCACCGTGCGCTGTGACTGGACGCCGTCCGCGGTGGTCTCGACCGACGGCTGGCCACCGGGGACCTACCTGCTGCGCCTGACCGGGAACACCGGCCGGTGCACCTACGTGCCGATCACGGTCGCCTCCCCGACGGTGGCCGGGCGCCTGGTCCTGCTCAACGCGGTCGCGACCTACCAGGCCTACAACCAGTGGGGTGGGC
>CAXSIB010000586.1:0-2287 GCA_964237095.1 uncultured Actinomycetales bacterium | reverse complement strand
CCGCCGCGCGGCGGCCGCGCGGCGCTCGACGGCGCCGCGGCGCGCGGCGACCGCGGCCCGCTCGGCGTCGGTGAGTTTCGCCGTCTCCGCCCGACCCCTGGTCCCGACCTCCACGCCGTTGCCTGTCCCCGGTGCGGCCGTAGACCGGGCGGTCTGGGCGGCGCGGGCCCGGGCAGGTGAGCCCTCAACGGTGGCGGTGTAGCGGGCTCCGATCTCGACGAGGTGCTCCTGGGCCGCGGCGAGGAGTCCGGCCGCGAGCCGCGCCTCCCCGGCCGCCTGGTGGGCGTCGTGCAGCGCCTTCATGGTGGCGGACAGCTGACGCAGCAGCAGCAGTTCCCCGGTGTGCTGCGGGGTCGCCCCGGACGCCTGCAGCAGCAGGACCGCGGCGTGGCGGGCCGCCCCGCGCTGCACCGCCGGGGTCGCGGGGCGGGTCTGGTGGGCGCGCAGCTGCGCCGACCTCGACAACTCCCGGGCGGTCGCCGCGAGCGGCCCCGGCCCGTGGGTTTCCAGCCGCCGTGACCAGGCGGCGAAGACCCCGGCGCTGTCGTGGGCGACCGCAGCCCACGCCGCGCGGTCACCGACCGGGACCGCCCGCAGGCGTTCCCTCGCGTCGGCGATCTGCCCGGCGGCGGCGTGCAGCTGAGCCGGATCCCGGCGAACCCGCTCCGCGCCGGGGGTGACGACCCGGCGGTTGCGCCCCGCCGCGGTCCACTCCCCGACCGCTGACGACGCCCCCTCCGGGGTGTCCGGCCACCCCTCCCGCAGCCGGGTCAGGGTCAGGTCGCGGGCGAGTTTCCCCCCGCCGTACCAGACCGGCCGTTCCCCCCGGGTGGGCCGGTCGGCGACGGAGTACCCGACCACGACGTCCCCGCGGCCGGCCGCGAACCGGGGGTGCACCAGGACCCGGTCCCCGCGTAGCCGGCGCACGAACTCCGCCTCCGTCGTCGCCGCAACGGCGGCGGCCCGGACCCGGCGTTCCAGGTCGGGGCGGACCGGTTCGACCCGCTCCTCCCGCACAGCGCGGGCCTGCTCCGCCGGCTTCAGCCCGCGGCTGCCGACCCCCGCCGCCCGGCCCGCGGTGACCTGCAGCCCGTACTGCTGCTCGAGGTCGCGGGCGACCTGCTGCGCCCGCGGCCGGTCGTTCCACACCGACGCCTTCGTCCCGTCGTCGCGGACCAGGGACACCACCAGGTGGACGTGGTCGTTGCCCGCCTTGGACACCCCGTGCCGGACCGCGACCCACCGGCACGCCGCCTTCCCCGACGAGTCGGTGAACCCCATCCGGTCCACGAACTCGGTCGCCACCTCCGCCCACCGGGCGTCAGGCAGCTGCCCCTCCTCCGCCTTCAGCGACAGCGAGCAGTGCCACACGTGCCCACCCGGGACCTCGACCTCCAGCTGCCTGTGGGGGGTGTCGAGGTAGTTCGCGATCTCCCGGGCGGCGTCGGCATTGAGCTCGGCGTCGTCCCACCACGCCAGCATCGGGACGTCCCCGGCGACCAGGTGCGGCTCGGCGTGCTCGTTCTCCCGACCCGGCCCCGCCAGGTACCGCAGCAGCCCGGGGAAGTCCGCGCCGCGGGTGATGTTCGGCATCATCGGCGCGGCAGCTCACGCGGGTCCCGGTACACCGGGACCGGGTTACCGGCGACGAGCGCCAGGGTCTCCTCGACCCTCGGCAGCAGTCCGCGGACCTGCTCCCGCACCGCGAACGCCCCCTGCGGGAACTCCCCGGTCGCGTTGGCGTGCTTCGCGAGCTGGTTGAGGTTGTTCGCCACCCCACCCAGGACCCGGCTCAGGTCGAACAGCGCCACGAGGGTGTTGTGCCGGTCGGTGGCGGTGACCCGGTCCTCCGCGACCGTCGACTCCACCAGCAGCCGCGGCACCGACACCCCCGCCCGGTCCGCGAGGCGGGTCAGGACCGCCTCCTCCTCCGCGGTCACCTTCACCTGGTGGGCGTAGACCCGGCGGCCCCCGGGGGCGTTCGCCCGGCGGCGGCGACCCAACACCGACCGCAACACCGGAAGCTCCGACACCCGTCCACCCTCCGCACCCGGGCCGTGGACACCGTCCCGGCCAACCGCCCGCACCTGTCCCACCCCGGGTCAACCGAGGCCCAGCGCAGCGACCCCGCCGTCGGTGGGACCACACCCACAGTGTGCCGACCATCCCCCGGCTGGTCCAGCGCGCAGCACGTTGGCTATGCCAACTGCATAGCTTGATCCTGCCCCCAGCTCCCAGCTCCCTCCGATTGGCGGCGGTCAGGGTCGGGGTCGGGGTTACCCCGGCT
>CAXSIB010000585.1:0-2290 GCA_964237095.1 uncultured Actinomycetales bacterium | reverse complement strand
GCATCCCCTCGGCCAGGAAGGCCACGAGCGGGCCGATCACGAGCGGCAGCGCGGTCACGGTCACCGACAGCCCCTCGTGGCGGCGCCGGTCCGCACGGCCGGCTCGGTGCGGCACACGCTGTCCACGGCCTCCAGGGCGGTTCCTCCGGCGGCGATCAGCAGGGCGACGACCCGCAGCCGGCGCACGGTGGACCGGACGAAGACCTCGCCCCGGCGTCCGCTGCGCGCCACCCTCAGCAGGAGCAGGGTGACGGTCGCCTCGACCAGCGGCCCGAACGCGGTCGGCAGGACCGAGAGCAGCCGGTCGCCGACGGCGGGCCCGACCGGTCCCACCCGGGCCTGGACGGATCCGACCAGGTGCGGCACGCCGTGTACGACCCCGCCGTCGAGCTCGACCGGCGTCGTCACCGAGCCACGGCCCACGAGCGGGAGGATGGGCCCACCGAGACCGGACGCCAGCACCAAGCCCAGCGCCACGACCAGCAGCCCCTTGGGCACCAGCTGATCCGCCCGACCCCGGGCCAGCTCATAACGACCTCCGCTCGACACCATCGACTCTCGATGGTGTCGTCAGACGACGGCATCGACCATCACCCGAGTCAAGAGGTGTCCGGGTCGTGACGATGTCGGGGTCGTCGCGGTGTCGGGGTCGTCGCCATGCCGGGGTCGTGGCCGAGCCGTCGTCGGCGTCCGCGTCGAGCCCGGCCCGATGCCGCAGGATCTCGCCAGGAGGTCAGCCCGGGCACGGGTGCGGACGACCGTCACCACGCCACGTGGCCGACACTGGCCGCCTGACCGCCTGACCGCCGCCGCCGCCGCCGACCACCTCACCGCCCGACCACCCGATGGCCCGACCGCCGACCCGAGGAGCCACATGAGCGATCGGTCCGCCCGCCCCGAGCCCAGCGGCCCGCTGCTGTCCGTCCGCGCCGAGGCGCGGACGACCGTCGATCCGGACTCGGTGACGCTGTCGTGTGCGTTGGTCGTCTCCCGCGACAGCAAGGTCCGCGCCCTGAGGGTCGTCGCCGGTGCGCTGGCCGACGTCACCGCCGAGCTCGCCGAGCTGGGCGGCATCCCGCTGACCCGGACGGCCATCCGGGCGCCGCTCACCTGGTCGGCCCAGTCGGCGCGCACCGATCCCCAGCTCGCCCCCGACGAGCAGACCGGGTCGTGGCTCCCGACCGGCCTCACGACAGCGACCGTCGCGCTGGTCGTCGAGGTCCGCGCCTTCGGTCTCCTGGATCGGCTCGGACAGGTCCTCGCCGCACAGGAGATCCTGGACATGCACAGCACGAGCTGGGAGGTCGACGCGGACAACCCGGCCTGGGCCCTCGTCCGGACCGAGGCCATCCACGCCGCGATCGCCAAGGGCCGCGACTACGCGACCGCGCTCGGCGCCGTCCTCGACCGCGTCGAGCACGTCGCCGACGTGGGCCTCCTCGGTGGTGACGGCGGTGGTTCGGGCATGGCCTTCGCCCGCACGGGTGGTCAGGTGGCGAGGAGCCGAAAGACGTCCGGCGGGCAGGCGGACACGCCGTCACTCGACCCGGTCCCGCAGGAGCTGACCGCGACGATCAACGCCCGCTTCGTGGCGACCCCGGTGTCGCTCACCGCTGGGTGACGGTGTGGCTGGTGCGCCGACGGCCCAGCCGGTGTCCGGTCCATGGCGCCGGACCTCCGCGCCGCCGGTGCCAGCGGACGCCATGACGAGCGACGGGCCCAGCGTCCGGATCGTGCACGTCGGTCGCCCGGACCGCCGTTCGCCCGCCGCCGTGCTGACGTCGAGTGGTCGGGTGTGACGCGGACGTCGGGTTGTCCACCGGTGGGAACATCCGTTCGATTCGTGGACGAGCGGCTCGTAGGTTCGGGGGCATGTCCCCGCAGCCGGCGCTCGCCTTCACCGATGAGGTGACGCGCCGGTTCGACGATCAGGGTGACCTGCCGCTGCTGGGGTTGACCGGGGACGAGGTCGACCAGCTGGTGGCGGCCCAGCTGCGGCTGGTGTCCCGCCTGGGGGCCCACCTGGCCCGGACCCTCGACCACGCCGCCGCGGTGCAGCGGCCGGGGGAGGTGGGTGCTCCGTCGATGATCGCGTGGCTGCGGGGCCGGTTCGGGGTCAGCGCGGGCGCCGCGGCCCGGGTGGGTGCGGTGTTGACGGAGTCCGCGGTGGAGATCGGCCACGCGGTGACCGCCCTGCCCGAGGAGGTCGGAGCCGAATCGCGGGCCGCCGGGGAGGAGGTGCTGATCGGGTTCACGGTCGGCCGCGACGGCCCCGTCCTGGACGCCGCCC
>CAXSIB010000584.1:0-2291 GCA_964237095.1 uncultured Actinomycetales bacterium | reverse complement strand
CGGCCCGACGCCCACCCCGTCGCCCGCCCCGGGTCCCACCTCCGTCCCGGCGGGGACGCCCGCTCCCGCGCCGGGTCCGACGACGCCGCCGCCGGTCGACCCGGTCGACCCGGTCGACCCCGCCGCCCCGGGCGTCCCGGCCGTCCCGGGCGCCCCGGCCGTGCGCCACCTCGACCCCGCTGTCGACGCCGGCGCCCCGGAGCTGGTCGACGGCCGGGTCGTCGTCGAGGTCGGCGACCCGCCCACGCTGGTCCGGCTCGCGTCGTCCGGGCTGCTGGCCGGCAGCGTCGACTCCCTGCGGGTCACCGTGCGGTGGGCGCCGGCGTGGCTGCGCGCCGGCGCCCCCGGGATCCGTCCGGAGCTGACGGCGACCGGGGTGAGCGTCCGGACCCGCGGCGGCGGGGTCGAGGTGGCGCTGACCTGGTCCCGGGCGGTGCCCGTCGCGGCCGCGCTGGACACCGTCCTGCGCAGCGTGCTCCGGTCGCGGACGACCCCGCGCCACGACGGGCCGCTGCCCGCCCTCGACCGGGCCGGCTGGACGGCCGGGGCGTGGCCCTGGCCCGACGGGCTGCTCCTCGACGAGCGCCCCGCCCCGCAGTCCGCCGGCCCCGGACCCCTCGCCCCCTTCACCGACCCCGTCGACGCCGTGGGCCGGCCGGCGCCCGGGGACCCGCCGTCCCTCGTCACCGCGGTGGCCTTCCCGTACCGGCGCAAGCTGCTCGGCGACCCGGCGGCCTACGTCCTCACCCGCCGCGCCCGGCCGCCCACGGGCGGTCCGGGCGGTCCCGGTGGCGCGTCCGGCGGGGACGCCGAGCCGGTCGCGGACACCGCCGGGGCTCCCGCGAACGCGGACACCGGCCGCCCGCTGGTCGTCGCCGGCACCGTCACCGGCGCCCGGGAGGTCGCGGTCTTCGACGGCCGGGCGAGCGTCGAGCGGGTCGCCGCCGGCCCGGACCTGGTCAAGTACGCGACGCTGGAGGTCACCGACGCGGCCGGGCTCACCCCCGCCGACGACGCCGCGCTGCTCGCGCTCGCGGCCGTCGGGGTCGTGTGCGTCCCGACCGGGGACGCGGCCCGCGGCCGCCTCACCGCGCTCGGGCTGCCGTCCCCGGAGAACGCCGGCGAGGTCCACGGCGTCGAGGGCTACGCGTGGAGCGTCGCGGTGAGCCGGGCCGCGGCGATCAGCGCCGACCCCGTCCTGCGCCGGCGGCTTGGCCCGGGCGGCCGGCACGTCCGGGACGGCGGGGACGGCGTCGCGACCGGGCTGGCCCTGCCCGCGGTCAGCGTCGTGATCGCCTCGATGCGCCCGGACACGGTCCCCGCCGTCCTCGCGGACCTCGGCGCGCAGACCTGGCCGGAGTTCGAGGTGGTCCTCGGGACCCACGGCTGGACCGCCGCGCCCGCGGACCTCGCGCGGTGGGCCGACGAGCTCGGCCACCCGCTGCGGGCCGTCGCCGCCGGGGCCGACACGCCGTTCGGGGAGCTGCTCGGCCGGCTGTCGCGGGCCGCCGACGGTGACCTGCTGACCAAGGTCGACGACGACGACGTGTACGGCCCGGACCACCTCACCGACCTCGTGCTGGCGCTGCGCAGCTCGGGCGCCGACCTGGTGTCGAAGGCGCCGCGGTTCGTGCACCTGTCGGCCGGGGGCGGGAACCCGCGCGGCGGGCACACCGGGACGACGGTCGACCGCAGCTGGGCCGCGTCGGAGGTCCTCGACCAGACCCCGGCCGGGGGCACGCTCATGTTCGCCCGTTCCACGCTGCTGGCCGCGGGAGGCTGGAGCGGGTCGCTGCGCCACGTCGACATCGACGTCACCGCGCGGATCCGGCGCGCGGGCGGGGTCACCTTCCGCAGCCACGGCCTCGGCTACGTCTACGTCCGCCACGATCTCGGCCACACCTGGGAGGCCGACCGCTCGGTGTTCCTCGAACAGGCCGGCGACGTCTACGACGGGCTCCCCGCGGCGCTCGCCACGGGCCGGCCGGCGTCGCTGCGCGGCCTCGCCGGCACTCTCGGCTCCGCCGGCTCCGCCGGCCCCGCCGGTCCCGGTGCGACCCGTGGCCCGGGGACGTCCCGGTGAGCCGCCCGCTGCGGCGTGGCCGCCTCGACGTCCTCGACCGGGTCCGCCCGGGCCTCGCCGACACCGCCCGTAGGATCGTCCGGCCGGCCCGCGACGACCGGGCGGTCGCCGCCGACCTGGCCGCCGCGACCGCGGCGGTCGCTGCGGTCACCAGGTCGGCGTCACCCAGCGCGGAAGCAAGGTCGCCGACGAGGGTTTCTTCGCGAGG
>CAXSIB010000583.1:0-2300 GCA_964237095.1 uncultured Actinomycetales bacterium | reverse complement strand
ACATCCGCGGCCGGTCGCTGCACGACGCGTTCGTGATCGTCGACGAGGCGCAGTCCCTGGAGCGCAACGTCCTGCTCACGGTGCTGTCGCGGATCGGGACGAACTCCCGGGTGGTCCTGACCCACGACATCGCCCAGCGGGACAACCTGCGGGTCGGACGCCACGACGGGGTCGTCGCGGTCGTCGACAAGCTCAAGGGCCACCCGCTGTTCGCCCACGTCACCCTGACCCGGTCCGAGCGCTCGCCGATCGCGGCGCTGGTCACGGAGCTGCTGGAGGGCCTCGAGGTCTGACCGCCCGGGTGCCCGGGGGGTGGGGCCCCGATCCTCACCCCCCGGTTGCTCCCCGGTCCGCGAGGCTCTTCGTCATTCGGGTCGCGACGACGCGGTAGCCCAGGGAGTCGTAGAGCCGCCGGGCGGTCTCGTTGAAGCCGAAGACCTGCAGCCCGATCTCCGTCACACCGGCCGAGCGGGCGATCTGTTCGGCGGCGGTCATCGCGGCCCGGCCCAGACCCCGTCCGCGGTGCTCGGGGTCGAGGTGGATGTCGTACACGTACAGGGCGTCGTCGCGGTCGGGCTGCGGGCCCAGCCACAGCACGCCGACGTCGGTGCCGGCCTCGTCGAGCACCCGCAGCAGCCAGGTCCGCGGCGTGTCGAGGCCGCCGGGGAGCAGCTCGTCGAACTGCGCGGCCGCCCGGGGCTCGACCTGCTCGACGGGCCGGCCGCTCGCCGCGGCGATGTCGGCCGCGTAGGTGGCGACCGAGGTGGCCCGCCACGAGACGAACTCGGCCGCGGTCATCGGCCGGGTGGTGACGACGGCGGGGCGGTGTCCGGGAGCTGCCACGCGCTCACGGTAGGACCGGCTGTGGGGCGGGAGGCTCAGCGCTCCCCGCGCAGGCGGGGCACGGCGTGCCGGGTCGGCTCGCGGTAGAGGGGGTAGAGCTCCCCGACGATCCGGTCGACCTCGTCGACGTCCAGCCAGGTCGGGCCGCCGACCCGCTCGGCCGCCTCGTCGGTGAGGACCACCGGCTGCCGGGCCGGGTGCGCCGCATCGGGGACCCCGAGGCCGACCAGCGGGCTGCCCCGGTCCAGCAGCCGGCGCAGGACGCGCTCGCCGATCCGCCGGTAGGAGAGGGTCTCGACCTCCATCCCGGGTGCGACCACCTTCACGACGTGGATCTCGCGGCCCCGGACCCCGGCGCTCACGTGGAACACCAGCGGGTCGAACGCCGCGAGCCGGTCGAGCATCAGCGCACCCAGGGCGGCCGGGTCCCCGCCGACACGGTCGTCCAGCGTGGGCAGGGTGTCCAGCCCGACGGTCGCCCGGACCGCGAGGACGGTCGGGTCCAGCAGCTCGGTGAGCTCCGCCGCGGACATCGCGCACCAGCGGGTCATCTCCGCGAGCGCCCGCGGCTCCTGCGGCGGCAGCGGCCGGGACAGCTCCCGGTCGAGGTAGGCGGCGTCGAGGCGGCGGATCGGGGCCAGCGGGCCGTGCGCGAAGACCTTGCGCGCCCGGGACGACGCGTACTCCTCGACCGCCTTGCGGATCGCCACCTCCCGGTCGGGGTGCGCGCCCTCCCCGCAGGCGGTCGCGGCCAGCGGCGGGGTGTCGGCGTCGGTGTCCACGCCGGTCACGTGGACGACCGCGGCGAACTCGGTGGAGGCGAGGCGGACCTGCGGCTCGATGCCGACCGCGCGCAGCTGCTGGAGGAGCCCGACCGTGACCGGGTCCGCCAACGCCGCGGTGTCGACCAGCACCCCCTGCTCGAGGGCGCGGAAGGACACGGTGTTCCCGTCGCGCTGGACGAGCTCGAGCAGGGCGTGGGAGAGGGCGCGCTCGACGGTGTCCCCGGCGCCGAGGCCGTTGGTGATCGGCGTGGTCAGCCAGCCGCCCGGAGGCGGACCGCCCGGGGTGTCGACGCCGCGGCACGCGACGAACTCCGCCGGGACGAGGACCTCCTCTCCGGTGCGCCAGCGCGTCATCGGCAGCCAGTGCAGGGGTCTGGTCCGGGCGTCGACCGTCCCCGCCGGCAGGACGAGGCTCACCGGGTCGACCACGGCGCGGTCCCCGAGGGCCCGCACGAGGTCGGTGTAGGAGCCCGTCCGGGGCTCGAGGCGGCGCAGCCGCGCGGTCAGCAGCACCGACTCGGCGAGCTCGCCCAGTCCGCCGACGACGGCCTGGACCTCCTCGGCGCCGTAGCCGAACGCGGAGAACGCCGGCTCGGTGTCCGGTCCGGAGCCCTCCCAGTCGGTCGCGACGACGGGGATCCCCAGCCGGTCCAGGGGGTCGGCCCGCAGCCG
>CAXSIB010000582.1:0-2304 GCA_964237095.1 uncultured Actinomycetales bacterium | reverse complement strand
CGTCGGCGAGGGGGGTGCTGGGCCGCCCGAGCAGGCGCGCGAGGTCGTCGGAAGAGGTGTCCAGGTCGCCGCGGGCGGTGGCGACGTCGAGGCCGGCCACGAACTGCGCGGTGCCCTCGTCCAGCCCCGCGCCCTGCAGGATCGCGGTCAGCTCGGCGGCGGACACGGGGTGGTGGACGACGGTGGTGCCGGTGGCGTCGGTGACCGCCGCCGCGAGGTCGGTCATCGTGAAGGGCGTCCCGCCGAGCTCGTACACGACGTCGCCGGGGCCGTCGCCGGTGAGGGCGGCGGCCGTCGCACCGGCGTAGTCCGCGCGGGTGGCGGCGGCGATCGGGGCGTCGTCCGTGGCGTTCGTGATCGCCCCCTGTGCGACGTACTGGCCGATCTGCGCGGTGTAGTTCTCGGTGTACCAGCCGTTGCGCAGGAGGGTGAAGGGCAGCCCGGACGCCCGGATGTACTCCTCGGTGGCCTTGTGCTCGGGGGCCACGGCGAGCTCGGTGGTGTCGGCGCGCAGCGCGCTGGTGTAGGCGATCCGGCCCACACCGGCGGCCTTGGCGGCGTCGACGACCGCGGCGTGCTGGGCGACCCGCTGCCCGACCTCGCTGCTCGAGACGAGGAGCAGGACGTCCACCCCGGCGAGCGCGGCGGGCAGGGTGGCCGGCTCCGAGTAGTCCCCCGCACGGACCTGCACGCCGAGGGCGGCGAGGTCGGCGGCCTTCGCCGGCGTCCGGGCGATCGCGACGACGTCCGCGGCGGGCGTGCCCCCGGCCAGGAGCGCGGCGATGACGAGGCGGCCGAGCTGGCCGGTCGCTCCGGTGACGGCGTACGTGGGCATGGGATCTCCTCGGGGATGGGGGCACGATCAGCAGGTGCTGTCGGTCGCTATGGCACTAACCATTCCACAGCGCAAGCGAAACTGCCAGCGGGTCCGTACGCTGAGGAGATGGTCGAGACACTCGAGCCCGTCACGGGCCCGTCGGACGAGTGGGTGACGAGCGTCTTCGCCCGCGGCTGCACGTCGCGCGCCACCCTCGAGGACGTGGCCGGCAAGTGGGGGATCCTCGCGCTGCTCGCCCTCGGGGAGAGCGACCACCGCTTCAACGCGCTGCGCCGCCGCGTCGAGGGCGTCAGCGAGAAGATGCTGTCCCAGACCCTGCAGACCCTCGAGCGCGACGGGATGGTCGTCCGCGACGTCCGCTCCACGATCCCGCCGCGGGTCGAGTACTCCCTGACCACGCTGGGATCCGAGGTCGCCGCCCGCCTCCGCGGCCTGGCCGACCTGCTCGAGTCCTCGGTCGACGACGTCCTCGCCGCCCGCGAGACCTTCGACGGGTCAGCGCGCCGCTGAGCGCGGTCGCGGCACGCGAGGACGGGGTCGTGGCGGACGGGGCGGCCGACGCGGCTCATCGGCCACGTCCGTCCCGACCCTGTGCCGCAGTGCCCGAGGCCGGTGCTGGTTCCGCCTGCGCACCATGATGCGAGCTGGTGATGCCATGATGGGGGCGTGCGGACGACGGTCACCATCGACGACCAGCTGCTGGCCGAAGCCAGGCAGCGCGCCGTGGCGGAGCGCCGATCGCTGGGAGACGTCGTCGACGACTCCCTGCGGGCGCTGTTCGCCCGCCGCTCGGCCGACCGGCCGCGGACGGTGCTCCCGACGGACGGCGACCCGTCGGTGCGGCCCCTCGTCGACATCCACGACCGCGAGGCCCTCGCCGAGGTCCTCGGCGACAACTCGTGGCCCCGTGCTGACGCCTGACGTCAACGTCCTCCTGTCGGCGTTCCGCCGCGACGCCGTGGACCACGCCCGTGTCGGCGAATGGCTCGAGGAGTCGCTCAACGGCCCCGAGCTCGTCGGGGTCAGCGACCTGGTGCTGTCCGCGGTGGTCCGGATCGCGACCAACCACCGCGTGTGGGGGACGGCGAGCACCCCGGAGACCGTCCTGGAGTTCTGTCGGACCGTGCGGGGGGCCCCCTCGGTGGTCCAGCTCGCTCCGGGCGGCCGGCACTGGGAGATCTTCGACCGGCTGTGCCGGGTGGCGCAGGCGCGGGCGAACGTCGTGCCGGACGCCTACCTCGCCGCGCTCGCCCTGGAGAACGGTGCGACCTTCGTGACCCACGACCGCGGCTTCGCCCGCTTCCCCGGGCTGCGCCTGCTGGACCCCTTCGCGATCTGACGGACGGACGGACGGTCGACGAGGTCGAGGTCGAGGTCGAGGTCGCCGCGACCCGGTCCGACCGGGCCGCTCAGGTCGGCAGGAGGTACGGGATCGTCTGCGGACCCTCGGGGAGGTAGCAGACGCG